>JAGNMU010000090.1 GCA_017991005.1 Gemmatimonadaceae bacterium
GTGTCGCCCGGTATGCCGGCGTCCTCGAAGTCGAGTGCATGTCCAAAGGCGACGCACATTGCCGGTTCGTGCTCGAGGGGATCACGTGAGTCTCTTGAGAACATCGAGAGGAACAGCGCACGTCTGAACGCGAAGCTCACCGAGGAACGGCTCGAGGAACAACAAACGTCTGAACGCGAAGCTCGCAGAGGAACTGCGAGCAAAAGCACAAACAGAAAAATGCTGTAGTTGTTCTTCGCGTTCTCCTTTGTATCTCCGCGAGCTTCGCGTTCAGACGTTCGCTGTTCTCATGCTGTTCTCACCGCGGTTCTCACCGCGGGACTCGCAGCGTCTGCCGCAGGATGGTGGTCGGTCCGAGCGGGGTCTCCACCTGCAGCAGTCGGCGTGTGGTCTCGCCGATCCAGACCGTGATCTCCATTTGCCCGCCCAACTGAAAGAGCACGATGTGGGCCGGCTCGCCGTGCATCGGGGTGGAGCCGATGACGCGCACGATGTAATCGTGCATGCCCGTTTCCAGATCGTACACACGGAACACCGCCGCGAAGCCGGGTGCGAGCGGCATCGCGCGCACCACCAGGTCCCAGTTGCCGGAATCGAAAACCGGCGACCGCAACGTGGTATCGATTGCCACGCCCGGTGCATCGACTGGACCGATGGTGCCACGCACGCGTGACCCGGTGAACTCGATGCGCAGCTGACGTTGCGGCTGCACCGAGAAGTGCATACGCGGGGCGAGCGTCTGCATGTCCGTGACCGTTGAATCGAGCAAGCGCGATTGCCCACGCTGTACGGACATGGTGCGACGCAGGCGCGGCGCATCGCCCTCTTCGCGTGCAAGGATGTCGGTGATCGTCCCCACCGGTATCTCGTCCCCGTCGCGGAAACCGGTCAGCGCGTACACCAGCGTGTCCGCACACAGACGCGCGCCACGAAGCGATGTGTCGCCTGGGACGATCCGCCGAGGCAGCGCCGGCGCCGTGGTCGTCGCTGGCGGAACACCCTGCGCGCGCGCCTCGCCAATGCCCACGGTCGCGCACAAGACGGTGCTCACCACGACGTACGTCGCGGCATACCGAGTGGCGATGCCCATGACGTAGCCCATGACGTAGCCCATGGCAGACCCCAGCGCTCGGAAGGGTCTCCCGGGTGCGGTCCCGATCACGCGCCTGTGCGAAACGAACGACATGGTGGACAAGACGGGGACCAGAGTGACGACGCGTCGTACGGATGACCTTGGAAAGCTGGTACACCGTTGTGCGTGTGGCCAGTCATGATCCGCACTCGCGATCCGGCCCCCGCCATGCCGGTGCAACCTTTCGTTCAGGAATGACGTCCTACCCGGCATGTCTACTCTTCGCCAACTTGCGTTGTGGTGTGCAATCGCCGTTCTGAGCCATGCGCCGCTTGGCGCCCAGAACACGCCGGAAACGATTCGCGGCCGCGTGATCGACGACTCCAGTCGCGCACTCGCGTCCGCAACGGTCACGATCACGCGCGGCCCCGATCGGCTCGTGCAGACCACCACGACCGATGTCGACGGACGGTACAGCAGCCGATTTGATGAAGGTACGGGCGACTACCTGGTGTACGTGTCGTCACCGGGGTTCAAAGCGGCGCGGCGCCGCGTGCAGCGACTCGCGAACGAACGCGAGCTGATCGCCGACTTCACGCTGGCACGCGATCTTGCCTTGCTCGCGACCGTGAAGGTGACCGCCAGCAGGCCGGTCCGGGCGTCGAATGCCGCATCGCCGTACGATCCCGAAACCGGTGCGAGCGAGCGGTGGTCGGAAGGCGTGAACGGACGCGTCACCCCCGGCGCCTTGGGTGATCTCACGGCGATCGCCGGCACGATGCCGGGGGTCACCATCACGCCCGGTGGTCCGTCGATGCTCGGCTCCTCAGCCGCGTCGAATCTCACCACGCTCAACGGCATGGCGATTCCCGGCGGCTCGCTGCCGCGTGCGGCGCGCGTTGATACGCGCGTCACCGGCGCGACCTTCGATCCGACCCGCGGTGGATTTTCCGGCGCCAATATTGATTCACGCCTGAGCGCTGGCTCGCGTGATTTTCAGCGGCGCAACGGATTCCTCACGTACGATGCGCCGCAGTTGCAGATGACCGACGCCATCGGTCGCTCCCTCGGATTGGTGAGCGGCGGGTTTCGCGCGAGTCTCGGCGCCGATGGCGAAGCGATTCGCCGCGTGCTCACGTACAACATGGCACTCGATATCGGGCGCACGACCAGTGATCCCGCGTCACTCGTAGCCGGCGATATTGGCGCGTGGAACCGCGCGGGCGTGTCACCCGACTCCATCGCACGTGTGACGCAGGTTGCCACCGCGCTGGGTTTGCCAGTCACCGGCAGTGGCGCTCCCACGGCGCGTCGGCGCGATGCACTCACATGGCTGGGCCGCATCGACGATATCCGCGACACGATGCGCACGCTCAGTCTCACGACGTATGCCACCGGCATGCGTGAGGGGGCGCTGGGATTCGGTCCACTGGTGTCGCCCGCCTCAGGCGGCAAACAGACGGAGCGCACCATGGGTGGCCAGCTCGTGCATGGACAGTACTTCGGCGCCGGCAGTCGCATCCTCACGCAGAATCGGATCGGGCTGAGTCAGGTGCGTCAGCAGACCACACCGTATCTCGACATCCCCGGTGCCACCGTGCTGGTGCGTTCAGCTTCCGACGCCGCCACCAGTGACGTGGCCGCATTGCAGCTGGGCGGCAGTCCGTGGCTCGTCACCGATGACACGCGCTGGACGCTGGAAGGCTCCAACGAAACCGTGTGGAACGCGCGCGGCAGCAAACATCGCTTCAAGACGCAGGCGTGGTTTCGCGGTGACGGACTCGATGAGGTGGGTCGTCCGAATGCGCTGGGCCAATACACCTTCAACTCGCTGGCCGATTTCGAAGGCAATCGCCCGTCGTCGTACTCGCGTACGCTGGTGCAGCCCGACCGGCACGCCACATCGTGGAATGGCGCGCTCGCCATGGCCCATCAGTGGAACAAGTCGCGGTACTTCAGCATGCTCTACGGTGCGCGCCTCGAAGGCAATGCGTTTGGTGAAGCACCGCCAGTGAATGCGGCACTCGATCAGGCACTCGGGGTACGGAGCGGTATCGCTCCATCGCGACTGCACCTCTCGCCGCGCGTCGGATTCTCGTACACGTACAGCCGAGCGAAGGACAACGGCAACGGTACGAGCCAGAACCAGATGGGTGTGTTCTATCGCAACACGATGGGCTACATCCGCGGCGGGATCGGTGAATTTCGCGATCTGTATCGTCCGTCGACACTGGCCGATGCCTTGGTGGGCGCAGGACTCGCCGGCAGTACCCTCACGCTCAACTGCGTGGGGTCGTCCGTTCCGCTTCCCGACTGGCAGGCGCTCAACAGCGCTGGCGCCAGTCTTCCGACCGCGTGCACCGATGGTGGAGCAGCGCTGGCAGAGCGTGCGCCATCGGTCACGTTGGTCGACCCGTCGTTTGATGTGCCGCGCAGTTGGCGTGCCTCGCTCAACTGGGGCAGCAACTTCGGCAAGTTTGTCACCAAGCTCGATGCGCTGGCCACCTACGATCTGTCGCAGCCCAGCACGCTCGACGCGAATTTCGCCGGCGTGAGCCGATTCGCCTTGGCCGGCGAAGGCAACCGGCCGATGTATGTGAGCACAGCCGCCATCGATCCGGCAACCGGCGCGGTATCCGCGCGTGAATCACGTCGTTCACCCGACTATGGCCGCGTGGCGCTGCGCACGAGCGATTTGCGCGGCTACGGCGGACAACTCACCGCGACGGTGCTGCCCGACGTGTTCCGGATGCGTCGCCGTCCGGTGTTCCTGTCGGCGTCGTACACCATTCAAACGCTCAAGCAGCAGTCGCGCGGCTTCGACGGTGCCGGCTTTGGTGATCCACGCGAGCGGGAATGGGCCGCCGGCGCGAACGACGCGCGTCATGCCGTGGTCATGCAGGTGGGTTCGTCGATTCCCAAGTTCGGCACCCTCACCATGTTCGCGCGGTTCCAGTCCGGGCTGCCGTTCACGCCCATCGTGCAGAGTGATATCAATGGCGACGGGCGTGCCAACGACCGCGCACTCGTGCCGAATCCGGCGACGATCGGCGATGTCGGCACCGCCGATCAGATGCGCGCGCTGCTCGCAGCGTCACCGTCCAACGTGCGCGAGTGCCTCGAGCGACAACTCGGCACCGTGGCCGCTCGCAGCAGCTGCCGCGGCAACTGGACGCAGCAGCTCAATCTGCAATGGACCCCGCGGCTGCCCATCAAGGTGCGCGGCCGCCGCATCACCTCCAACGTCGTCTTCGACAATCCGCTGGGCGGACTCGACCAGGCGTTGCACGGCGCGAACAACCTGCGCGGCTGGGGCGCACGGGCGACGCCTGATCCGGTGTTACTTGTTCCGCGTGGGTTTGACGCATCGAACCAGCGATTCCGCTACGACGTCAACCCGCGCTTTGGTGATACCCGTGCGTTCCGCACGCTCAGCCGGCAGCCGTTCCGCGTGACGATGGATTTTTCGCTCGACTTTTCGGTGCCGTACGACGTACAGCAACTGCGCCGCGCCGTGGAGCCGATGAAGGTGAAAGGCGGATGGGAGCGCCGAGGTGCCGATTCCATCGCGGACATCTATCTCCGCAACACCAGCAACGTGCACCGCTTGCTGCTGGGCGAAAGCGACTCGCTCTTTCTCACCAAGGCCCAGATCGATGCACTCATTGCCGCCGACTCCGTGTACTCGGCCAAGGTGCGCGAGATCTACGTCCCGCTCGGTCAGTTCCTCGCCGCGCGCACGGAGAGTGTCGTCGGCAAGGTAGAACTGGACAGTGTCACCGCCGCGACCAAACGCTATTGGCCGCTCTTCTGGGAGCAGGCGGATATCGCCGACGGCATCGTGACCGCACAACAGAAGGAGCTATTGCCATTCATCAAGAACATGACCGCGACCACCAAAGAGGACCGCAAGGATTCGCAGTGGTACTTTGGCCACGCGGTGCCGCTGCGGCCCACCAAGCCGAAGGTGGGGAGCGGGCAGTAGGCCAAAGCGCTTTTCCCGAGGTCACACGCGTTCTTGCCGTGTGACAAACGCACTGGGGCACTGAGCCGACCATCGACTCAGTGCCCCGTCGTCGTTCCAGAGCGGTGTTCACCGCTCTGGAGGCGACTGCGGCATGCGCTGCCTAGTACCGGTAGTGATCCGCCTTGTACGGCCCACTCTTGCTCACGCCGATGTAGGACGCCTGGTCGGCCGTCAGCTCGGTCAACCTCACGCCGAGCTTCGGCAAATGCAGACGTGCCACCTTCTCGTCGAGGTGCTTGGGCAGCGTGAACACCTTCTTGCCGTACTGCTCCGCGTTGGCGTGCAGTTCGAGCTGCGCCAGCACCTGATTGGTGAAGCTCGCGGACATCACGAAACTCGGGTGGCCCGTCGCGCAGCCCAGGTTCATCAGACGGCCTTCGGCGAGGATCAGAATCGAGCGGCCGTTCGGCAGCACGAACTCGTCGTACTGCGGCTTGATGTTGATGCGCTTCATGCCTTCGACCTTCTTGAGACCGGCCATGTCGATCTCGTTGTCGAAGTGGCCGATGTTCGCCACGATCGCCGTGAACGCCAGCCTGCCCGCGCGCTCCATTTCATACATGCGGTGCTTCCCCGGTGTTGGGAGCTTTCAGAAGAAGAATGCCGGACCATCGGATACAGCCTGCCAATTCATCGGGATGCATCCGGTGCAGGCTCCAACAGTCTACTATCGTCGCGTGGGTCCGCCCGTGCGGGGTTCGTCGACAGCACCTCGATGAAACTGAGTACAACAGCTCCGTCCTCATCCAGGTGCCGGATCACCGCATCACTTCCGGCGAAACCCACAAGGCGCGGTCGTTCAGACTCCGCGAAGGGTAGTGTCACCCTCGATAATCGAGTGGCATCGCGGTCGATCACATACCAGTGCTGATGGTCGAAATACGGATTGATCCAAATGCGGCCCGTTGGATCAGAGCGAACCTGGCTGAATGCCGGATATGTCGCGGGCTTGCCAAGTTGCTCGAGACGAGCCAGAACATCCTTTCGCTGGGTTGCGGTGGCGTTGAACGGAAATAGCGTCAGATTGATGCTATCCCACTCGCCTCGGGTGAGCTCACGGAGTCCGTTGCGCAAGCTGATACGCTGAACGGTTGCGAGGCTCGGCAGAACGAGTTGACGAACCTCAAAGGTTCGGGCATCAGCGATCAGCAGCGTGTTTGCTGAGAGAGTGAAGCTCGGAACAAAGAAGAGCTGGCCATAATACTCGTCAGCAGGCTGGCGACCGATGGTGTAAAGCAACGAACCGTCACGCTGAAAGATGGCCATCGACCGCATTGGACGCGCGCTTGGCGCGAACGACCCTTCGAAAGGAGACACGTAGCTAAGAATCGTCCCATTCAAGGAGCATGCGTTGCCCGGTACCTGCCCCACTCGCGACTGTGTGTGCAGCAGCGTTCCATCCCGGCTCCACACCGTCCAGCGACCGTCATCGTCCAGCACTACCAACGTGCTGTCCGATTGGGGACACAGGTCGCGAATCGCGGAGAACTCTCCGGGACCGGCACCACCGCGTCCCACGATCTGCTGAGGACTACCGTCAGACTTGAAGAATTTGAGGCGCCGATTGTCGCCGACCACGAGCCGCCCGTCTGCCAGGCGCGTCGCCGTCAAGTAGATGCCGCGCGGGTCGAATTCAAGGCTGTCGTTGTCGCGTAGGCCCCCGAGTCGAAGGCGCGCCCGCGACGCAAAGCGGAGTGCGCCTTCGCCCTTGGGAAGCCGTACGAACTCCACGAGGCGAACGCCGGCGCTATCACGGACATTGCCCTCTACGACATCTCGTAGTACGGGGCGGTCGCAACCTTGTGACAGGGCTGCGACCACGCACGGGATAAGCAGTCGCAGTGGACTGCCCCTCACTGACACCTCGTGGACACGACTTCTGTTTCGAAGGCGAACCTCACTCTTCAAAGCCTGAGCAGTTGAGTTCTATCATCAGGGCGCCGCATTGACTTGCAGGTAGACACGTTGCGTAGAAGCCACATTGTGGCCCACCCATGGTCTGGCAGTATTGGTGCCGATTGGGAGGGCAATACCACATGCAGTGACTGTAGCAGCTCCCTTCTGCACGCGCAGGTGTTGGGTTTGAGGCCAGCGCAGCGGCTGTCAGCGATGCCGCCAACATGGACTTGATCAATGGGCGACGAAGTAGCGTCTTCATGGTCTGCTCGGCGTCAAGGGGTACGTGGTGAACTGCGTTGTTGCTTTCGAATAGCTCTCTCGACTTCATCGAGTGGCACCGCGTCGTACAGCGTGCCGTTGACTACGAACGCGGGGGTGCCAGAGATCTTCAGCTGCCGACCTAGTTCGAGGCCAGCCAGCACTTTTGTCTTTGTGCTCTCAGCCGACAGGCAGAGTGCGAATGCCGCAGAATCGTGAACTCCAGCGACCCGTGATAGTCTCACCCAAGGAGCTGTTGAGAATTCACTGGAGGATTGATAGAGCGCGGTGTGCATTGCACTAGCGCGGCCTTGAGAGGCCGCGCACTCCAGCGCTTCGGCCGCCGCCATCGCATTCCGGTGACCCGGAAGAGGAAACGGAATGACCTTACGATCGATCACGCGTGTACTCGTGTCCAACACTCGGAGGACAGAGTCCGCTATCCTGCACATCGGACACTCGTAGTCAGTGAAGGTTGTGACGCTCACGCTCCCCGCAGCGCCATCCGAAACCGCAGTCGCGAGCGGCAGCGAACGCTGAGCCCAATTTTCAACTTCCTCGATTCGGGAGCGACCGCCACTTGGTTCGGGTGGCCGAAAGCGATTGTCTATGAGAATGCCAACCCCCGCAATTGTCGCGAGGGACAGCAGGGCGGACAAGAGGCGTTCGGCTTGCGCCAGTTTGCTCATGAGTCATTTCCCCATCTCGGATCATCGTCGTGCGCTGGACTGAACACCGCGGCATCGGCGCTGCTCTACTGTGAGTGAGTACTTCCGCTTAGATCAGCCTCACGCTGCGGGTTCTGTACGGTCGCGATTTGATCGGTCGCGGGCGATGATATTCTGGTCGCCATTCCCGCGCTACTACTTGGCAGAGTCTCACACTCGCACGGCCATCACGAGGCCGACGGCACTAGGTACGGTCGCCATCGCCGCAACCCTTCGGCTTTGCACCACGCGCTACCGCGGCCGACGACGTCGGACCAGAGTAGCCCAGACTCTTTGGTGACCATCCGATAGTACGGCGTTGGATACTCGCCCTGCTGCATCGCCCAGTGGGCGACTGATTCACCACTCTCGTGTCGCTGCACGAGCTGCACAATGTAGATCCAGTTGCGCAGCGACCGAAACGGAGGCAAGCGCCGTGTACGAAGCATCCGCTCTAGTCCTTGGGCACGGCGTACTCCCATTTGGATGGCCACCCGCGTCGCAGACAGGTCCAGTCGCGTCTCGACGAAGAACGGCAGCAGATCCGCGCAGCGCTGCATGACCTCGGCCCACGCTCGGTCGATGTCGTGGCCATCGCCATCGTGCGACTCAAGATCCAAGGCTCGATTCACGTCAGCCACGGCTCACCCCCTTGCGCACAAGCCGGGCTTTGCTCGCGCGCTTCGACGACTGCCCGACTGCCCGACTGCCCGACTGCCCGACTGCCCGACTGCCCGACTGCCCGATTGAACGACTGGGCGACTGAACGACTGTACACATTACTCATTCCAACCTCCAGCGAGGGGGTGAACTTGAACTCAATGTATCGGTAAACCTACTCCCAGATTGCGCCGCTGCATCGGTCACCATGATCCAACACCGGTCGCCATGGTCAAGAGTTTCACATTGGCTGAAAGATCGGTCGCGCAGGTCGAGGGCCCGGTCGGCGCCGCGCGGTCTCTGCAATTTCGCCGTCACCAACCCGTTCTACCTACGCGCAAACAATGCCTATTCCTGCGAAGCACAACGGGGCACTGAGCAATCAATCACTCAGCACCCCGTTCTCGTTGCTCCGTACTCAGTACCCGGCGGCTATCTCCCCCCTCCGGTACTCCCTACTCCCTACCCACCCCTAGTACCGGTAGTGATCCGCCTTGTACGGCCCACTCTTGCTCACGCCAATGTAGGACGCCTGATCGGCCGTCAGCTCGGTCAACTTCACGCCGAGCTTCGGCAAATGCAGACGTGCCACCTTCTCGTCGAGGTGCTTGGGCAGCGTGAACACCTTCTTGCCGTACTGCTCCGCGTTGGCGTGCAGTTCGAGCTGCGCCAGCACCTGATTGGTGAAGCTCGCGGACATCACGAAACTCGGGTGGCCCGTCGCGCAGCCCAGGTTCATCAGACGGCCTTCGGCGAGGATCAGAATCGAGCGGCCGTTCGGCAGCACGAACTCGTCGTACTGCGGCTTGATGTTGATGCGCTTCATGCCTTCGACCTTCTTGAGACCGGCCATGTCGATCTCGTTGTCGAAGTGGCCGATGTTCGCCACGATCGCCTTGTCCTTCATGCGGCTCATGTGCTCGACGGTGATGACATTCTTGTTGCCCGTCGCGGACACGAACACGTCGGCCTGATCGACCACGTCTTCGAGCGTCGTCACCTGATAGCCTTCGAGCGCCGCCTGCAGCGCGCAGATCGGATCGATTTCCGTGACGATCACGCGCGCACCCTGGCCCTTGAGCGCCTGCGCGCAGCCCTTGCCCACATCGCCGTAGCCCATCACCACGACAATCTTGCCGGCCAGCATCACGTCCGTCGCGCGATTGAGCCCGTCGACGACCGAGTGGCGGCACCCGTACAGGTTGTCGAACTTCGACTTGGTCACGGCGTCATTCACGTTGATCGCCGGGAACGCCAGCGTACCCGCGCGCTCCATTTCGTACAGGCGATGCACACCCGTGGTGGTCTCTTCCGACACGCCACGAATACCGGCAATCACCTTGGTCCACCGGCCCGGATTCTTTTTCTGCTCGGCGCGCAGCAGATCGAGAATGATGCCCCACTCTTCCGGTTCGTTGTCGCTGTCAAAGCCCGGAATCACGCCGGCCTTTTCGTATTCGGCACCGCGATGCACCAGCAACGTCGCATCACCACCGTCGTCGAGCAGCAGATTCGGGCCCGTACCATCCGACCACATCAGCGCCTGCTCAGTGCACCACCAGTACTCCTCGAGCGTTTCACCCTTCCACGCAAACACCGGCGTGCCCTTGGGCGCGTCGACCGTGCCATGCGGACCCACCGCCACAGCGGCAGCGGCATGATCCTGCGTGCTGAAGATGTTGCACGACACCCAACGCACATCGGCGCCCAGCGCGACCAGCGTTTCGATGAGCACCGCCGTCTGCACCGTCATGTGCAGCGAGCCCATGATCTTCGCGCCCTTGAGCGGGGCTTTGCCCGCGTACTCTTCGCGCAGCGACATCAATCCCGGCATTTCCTGCTCGGCCAGGCGGATTTCCTTGCGGCCCCATTCGGCGAGCGACAGGTCGCGCACGGCAAACGCCGGACGGTCCAGCGCCGACAATTCGGCGACGCCATGTTCAGTCATGACTGCAGTGGCCATCGTGATCAGTTCCTCTCGTGAGTAAACAGCGTCGCCGTAGCAACGGCGGTGAACAGCGCGGGTCCTTCGGCATCGGAATCCACCGGCAGCGGCGTGTAGCGCAGTCCGGCAAACCCCGCATCGGTCAGCCACGTGGTGAGCGTGGGCGCATCAAAGCCCAGCCACACATGGCCCATCTGTTGTTGGTATTCCACACGCGCGTGCGCGCGCATGTCGGCAATCAGCACGCGACCGCCCGGTTTGAGCACCCGACGCACATCGCGCAGCGCGCGCGCCGGTTCCGCCACGTGATGCAGCACCAGGAGCAGGACGGCCACGTCGAGTGACGCATCCGGCAACGGCAGCGATTCGAGCGTTCCGGCGTGTACGGTCACGTTGCTCAGACGATTCAGCCGGTCGTGCGCAGCAGACAGCATCGCCGGTGAGGCGTCGACGGCATGCACATGAGCGACATGAGGCGCCAACGCCGCCGTCAGCGCGCCCGTGCCACAGCCGAGGTCACCCACCACCCACGCCGGATCGAGCAGCGCGAGTGCCGCCAACAGATCGGCACGGGCGCCAAACAGGGTGGTGCGCAGCGAGTCCCACTCTGCACTCGCGGTCGCGAAAAACGCCTCGCTGCGGGTTCGGCGTGCCGACAGGACCGCGTCGAGGCGGGCCACGTCCTGCAGCGATGACGCCGCCTCCCGAAGCGGCCCGCGCACCAGCGCCCACAGCGCCGAGGCCTCCTCGTCGAGTGACGCGGACAGCCGATACCAGCGGCTCGATCCGTCCGCGCGCGAGGTCACCCATTGCTCGTCGGACAGAATCTTGAGGTGCCGGCTGACGGTGCTTTGAGGCAGCTGCAGCGCCGAGCACAACTCTCCGACGGTCAGCTCATACCGCTCCACCGCCAGCAGAAGCCGGCAGCGGGTCGCGTCGGCCAGTTCGGCCAGGCGTTCGTGGATGGAGAGTCGTGGTTGTGTCATATCCGGTTATCCGGATTAAAGGATAGTCGATCTTCGTTTTCGTGCAACCCCACCCGCGTATCCCTTACCCACAGCTCGGTGCGGTGTGGTATCGTCAGCGTATGGATCTCTCGCTGGGATTCGATCTGCTGGTCGCCGCCTTGGCTGGTCTGGCCGTTGGCCTCGAACGCGAATGGTCGGGCCACACGGTAGGCCCTGACGGTCGCTTCGCGGGACTGCGCACGTTCACGCTGCTCGCGCTCATGGGCGGCATTGGCGGGTGGTTGATGCGCTTGCATCACGAACTGATCGCCGCGTGTATTGTTGCTGGCGCGATACTGTTTCCAAATGTGGCCTACGGATCGGCGATGAAGCGGCCCGGTACAACGGTTGACGGAACAACGGAAGTCTCCGCCATGCTGGTGGTCGCCATTGGGGTGGCGTCGGGGAGTGGACACCGCACGCTGGCCAGCGCCGTCGCCACGCTGGTCGTGGTGCTTCTGGCTGAAAAGTCGGCCCTGCAAAGTGCGCTCAGGCGCCTCGATGTCCGCGAGCTGCGGGCTACGGCCCAGTTCGCCGTCATGGCACTGGTCATTCTCCCGATTCTCCCCA
>JAGNMU010000001.1 GCA_017991005.1 Gemmatimonadaceae bacterium
TCAAAGAGATCACCGACAGCGAGATTGAAGGCAATCTCTTCGCCGACAACTCGATCGCGCTGCACCTTGAAGGGTCCAGCCGCAACACGGTCGTCGACAACGACTTCGTGCGCAACGGGTGGGCCGTTCGCGTGCTGGCCGATGCGCAGGACAACAGGCTGCGGAGAAATGCCTTCCAAGGCAATGCCTTCGATGTTGGCACCAACAGTCGACGCAACTACAGCACGTTCGACGGCAACTGGTGGGACCGCTACCGCGGATACGACCTGGATCGCAACGGTCGGGGTGACCTGCCCCACGCACCGGTCCGGCTGTTCGCCCTGCTCGTCGAGCAGGCGCCCGCGGCCTTGATCCTGACGCGGAGCGTGCTGGTCGACCTGCTCGACATCGCCGAGCGGGTCGTGCCGATGCTCAGCCCGGAGACTTTGCGCGATCACGCGCCGCTGATGCGCCCGCCGAGACGCCTGCCATGACGACGGTCCCCACGATCCCACGGACGCCGCTGGTACAGGTCCGCGCGCTCACCAAGGCATACGGCCGACGCCAAGTGCTGCAGGGCATCGACCTGGATGTGGCGCGAGGCGCGGTGACGGCAGTGATTGGGCCGAATGGCGCG
The DNA here is from genome assembly GCA_017991005.1 of Gemmatimonadaceae bacterium. Classification (GTDB taxonomy): domain Bacteria; phylum Gemmatimonadota; class Gemmatimonadetes; order Gemmatimonadales; family Gemmatimonadaceae; genus Gemmatimonas. The sequence goes on from JAGNMU010000001.1 coordinate 617, forward strand.
GGCAAGACCACCCTCAACAAGACGCTGCTCGGGTTGGTGCGCCCGGACGGTGGCACCGTGCATTTCGACGGCCTCGACACCGCCGGCGAGATCGCACATCGCGCGCGCATCGGCTACATGCCGCAGGCCGCCCGATTTCCGGAGAACTTTTCGGCGCGTGACGTGCTGACCCTCTTGGCCGACTTGCGAGGCTCGGCGCGATCGCGGGACGAGGATCTGGTCACCGCCTTCACGCTCGAGGCCTTTCTCGACCAGCCGGTACGGGCCCTGTCCGGCGGACAGCGCCAGCGCCTCAACGCTGCGGCGGCGTTCCTGTTCACGCCGGACCTGCTGCTACTCGACGAGCCGACGGCGGGACTGGATCCGGTTGCCAGCGGCGTGCTCAAGGACAAGATCCGCGAAGTGCGTGACGCCGGCCGCGCGGTGCTGATCACCTCGCACGTATTGAGCGAGCTCGAGGAGTTCACCGACGTGGTCGTGTTCCTGCACGAGGGCCGGGTGCGCTACGCGGGCGCGCTCGACGCGCTGCGTCGTCGCACGGGCGCATCCACGCTCGAACAGGCCATCGCGCAACTCATGCGCGCCGAGGTGCCCCTCACCGCGCGTGACCGCGAGGTGCCGGCATGAGCCACGTCATCGCCACCGTGCTGCGCCATGAGTTCCGCAACCTGCGATCGAACCGCGGCGTGCTGTTTGCTGGCCTTGCCATGCTGGTCATTACGGAAAGTGTCCTGCGGCTGACGGGGACCGCACCGCGCGCACTCGTCACGATGCTCAACCTCGTCCTACTGCTCGTGCCGCTCGTCGCCATCCTGTTCGGCGTAATCTCCTGGCATGCCTCGCGAGAGTTTAACGAACTGCTGCTGGCGCAGCCTGTGCGTCGGCGCGCCCTCTTCGCAGGCTTGTACCTCGGCCTGGTCGCACCCCTCGCCGCCGCCTTCGCGCTTGGCCTCCTGTTGCCGTTTCTGCTGCACCGCGCGGTGAAGCCCGAGTCACTGCCCCTCCTGCTCACAACGCTCGGGAGCGGCGTGGCCCTCACCTTCGTATTCGGCGGCCTGGCGCTGCTCATTGGCGTCCGCGTGGACGATCGATTGCGCGGCGTGGCGCTGGCGCTGGCCGCGTGGCTGCTGCTCACGGTCGTCTATGACGGGCTAGTGCTCATGGTGGCGACCACCTTTGCTGACTATCCGCTCGAGCGGCCGATGCTGCTGCTCACGCTGTTCAATCCTGTCGACCTCGCGCGCACGCTGATCGTGATGCAGAGTGACATGGCCGCCCTGATGGGCTACACCGGCGCGGTTATGAATCGGTTCTTGGGCAGTCTCCTGGGCACCGCAATCGCGGTGGCCGGTCTCGTGATCTGGATTCTCATCCCCGCATGGGCGGGGCGGCGCGCGTTCGAGCGTCGTGATTTCTGACACTCCTAGAGGAAACACCGGCATGAAACGTTCAGCGCTGTTCACGCAATCACGTATCGGCACGACCACGCGCACGTCGCTCATGGTGCTCGCCGTGGCCCTCGCCGCCGCGTGCGGCGGCGAGGCGGCGAAGTCCGACGACAAGGGAGGCGAGACGCAGGCGGAGGCGAAGGAAGCGGCCGCCGCTCCAGGGTCCTTTGATCCCGCGACGATCACCCCCGGCATGTTAGCACTCGGAGACAGTCTGTTTCACGGGCTCATCGGTGCCACGTCGTGCCAGGCCTGCCATGGTCCCGACGGGACGCAGGCCACCGTCGCACCAAACCTCGTCGATGCCGAGTGGCTGCACAGCGACGGCAGCTGGGAGGGGATCTACAAGACGGTCGTCTCCGGTGTCATGGCGCCGAAAAAGTTCCAGAGTGTCATGCCCCCGTACGGCGGCATTCCGATGACAGAGGAGCGCACGCGCGCCGTTGCGGCCTACGTGTACTCGCTGAGTCACAAGTAGCGCGGCCCGCCGCGGACCACGCGTGGCGTGGCCGTGACTCAGGACTCGCGAGGCGCGAGTCCTGAGTAGCTGCGTCCGCGCCACCGATTGGGAACACGCGCGGTGCTGATGGTCAGGCGGATGGCGGCCGGAATATCCGCCAGCCAGGAGCACCAGAACGCCAGGCCGCGCTCGACGTAACTCTCACGCAGCGCCACCAACATCATCATCCGGATCAGCAGCGCTGACGCATTCACCAGCAGCAGCGCTTCGCACACCGTTCGCGTCGACGCCGCCGGTGCAGCGGTGAGCAGTCCGTATGCCGTGAGGAGCACAAGCGGCAGTGGCAACGCCTGCGTGCTCCAGACGAGCACGACGTCGAGCCACCGGCGCCAGACGGGCGTGGCATCCTTGAGATCGAAACTGCGTCCCCACTCCCGCCACATCTCGCCCAGCGACGCATACGAGCGCACGCGATAGATGTCGGAGCCGTCGAGAAATCCGACGCGTGCGCCGCGAGCGGCCAGGTGGCGCGCCAGCGTGACATCGTCGCTGAATGACGCGCGCGCGGAGGAATATCCGCCATGCTGTTCGAGCAGCGCGCGGCGGGCCACAAAACACTGGCCGTTGGCCAGCACGCGATCAGGCGCGGGCTGCGTCGCTCCGGCCGCACCGCAGCGATACACCAGCGTGACGAGCATCGCCGGCTGCACAAACCGTTCACCGGTGGTCTGCCCTTCAAAACGCGGCGAGAACGACGCCACATCGAACCCATCGCGCTCGACCGCCGCAATCACACCGCCCACCAATCCGGGTACCGGCGTTGTATCGGCGTCGATGCCGAGCACCCATTCGCCGCGCGCGTGGCGCAGTCCCGTCTCGAGTGCCCACACCTTGCCCACCCATCCCTCGGGAAGCGGGTCATCGGTGAGCAATTGAATGCGCGGGTCCTTGGCCGACGCTGCCTCTACCAATTCCCGAGTCCCATCGGTGGAGCGACTGTCCACGACAAGGACTTCCAGCATGGGCGATGGCTGCTGCATCAGCCCCTGCAAACAGGGACCGATGCGGCGCGCTTCGTTGAGTGTCGCCACGACCACCGTGACGCTCGTGTCCGAGCGTGGTTCGAGCACCGGCTGCACCGGTGGACGACGCGTGCGTCCGGGCATCAGTCTGACCAGCAGCAGCAGCAACAACACGACCTGAACGGCCAGCAGTGGTATCGCGATCACAGAGGTCATGGCGGGAACAGACATGACGGCCATCAGGCGTGTGCACCCAGCCGTGGTTCGGCCGCGTGCAACGGTTCGGTGCGTGCCAGAGTGGCGACCGCACGCACCATGTCACCGAAAATGAAGAGGTGAGCCGGAAACATCGCGTACCAGTACAGGAGTCCAAGAAGCCCGCGCGGAGCAAAAAGCGCCGTCTGAATGAGTCGCGTGCCGTTCCCTTCCGGAACAGCCGTGAACTGCAGCCAGGCTTTGCCGGGAACCTTCATCTCGGCGCGCAGGCGGAGCAGCCGGGGTCGCTCGACCATCTCGACCCGCCAGAAATCCACCGCCTCTCCAAGATATAGCCACGCCGGGTCGCGGCGGCCACGACGGAGCCCTGGGCCGCCCACCAACCGATCGAGAAAGCCGCGGATCCGCCAGAGCACGTTCCAGGCCAGCCAACCTTGGTCGCCACCCAGACGGCAAAAGGCGCGAAATACCTGGTCCGGCTGCGCATCGACATAGATCGCCCGCGTCTCCTCCAGCACGCCTTCGCGGTCACGCAGTTCATAGCTGCTGTCGGTGCCGAGCGCATCGCTCCAACGGGATTCCACCGCGTGTTCGGTCAGACGTGCCAGCGCCCGATCCACCGCGGTACGGTACGTCATGGGGTGAATGGCGGGGTACATCGCGTGCGCCTTGGTGGTGTCCGCAACCACGGGATGCACAATGCCTTCCACCAACGGCTCGGCAAGGCGTCGCGGAATGGGCGTGATCTTGTCGATCCAGAGCGCCGCGATGGCCGGGGACAAATACGGCACGGGCCAGATGGTGCGCCGCAAGCCGCGCGCGGCCGCGTAGCCGTGCAGCATGTCGCGAAATGACAACCGATCGGCGCCACCGATCTCGACGATCCCGCCGGGCTCGTGTTCACGCGCCGCCATCAGGTAGCTGAGGACGTCGCGCACGGCGATGGGCTGGACCTCGTTGCGAATCCAGCGCGGCGCAAGCATGAACGGCAAACGCTCGGTGAGATATCGGACCATCTCGAACGAGGCAGACCCGGATCCGACGATCGGGCCGGCGCGAAACTCCGTGGTGGGCAGTCCGCCGCGCAGAATGGCGCCCGTTTCTCCGCGACTGGCCAAGTGCTGCGAGACACCCTCGGCTTCAGGCACAAGCCCGCCGAGATAAATGCAGTGCCGCAGATGCCGGCCCGCATGCACGAAATTGCGTGCCGCGATGCGATCCCGATCGGCAAAATCGTCGGCATGTGTCATGGAATGAATCAGGTAATACGCCTGCTCCACCCCATCGAGTGCACGTTCGACCGATGCGGCGTCGAACAGGTCGCCGACCACGACCTCCACCTGCTGCGACCACCAGCGTCCACGAATGCGGCGTGCGTCGCGCACCAGCACCCGCACCGGGATGCCGCGTTCGACCAATCGGGACGTCAGGCGCCCGCCGATGTAGCCCGTCGCGCCGGTGACAAGCACAGTCATGTCTGAGAATCGCCTCGGGTCATCTGCAATGGCAACTCATGGTGGTGACCCATATGTTCCCGTGGCCCGAGGTTCCAGGATCCCGTCCGCTCTCTCGACTTCCGATGGCAACCGCCAATCCCTCTCCCGGACGCCAGCTGCTCGCCAACTGGAACCGTCTCTCGGCCATGCCTGGAGGGAAGCGGCTGTTCAGTTGGCTGGTCGGGCAAACCGCGCCATACACCGGAACCGTCGGGGGAGTCTACACCGAAGTCCGTCCGGGGTTTGCTCGTGTCGAATTGCGCGACCGCCGACGGGTTCGCAATCATCTGGCCTCGATACACGCGGTGGCATTGGTCAATCTGGCCGAGATGACCAGTGGTGTCGCACTGATGACCGCTCTGCCGCCAGGCGTGCGCGGGATCGTCACCGGACTGTCGATCGAGTATCTCAAGAAGGCGCGCGGCACGCTCGTGTGCGAAACCACCGCCGCCGCTCCCACGACCGTCGCTGAGACCATGACATTCGATGTGCAGGCTACGATCACCGACGCGGCCGGCAGTGTGGTGGCCGAGGCCGTCGTGCATTGGCGTTTGTCGCCGCCGACATGAACACGGCGCTCACCACCCACGCACACATCGCGGTGCCGCTCATCTGTGGCCCGATGTATCCGTGCAGCAATCCTGAACTCGTGGGCGCGGTCAGCAAGGCCGGCGGGCTCGGTATCGTGCAACCGATTTCACTGACGTACGTCCACGGGCATGGCTTCCGCGAGGGGTTGCAGCTCATCTCGCGGCTGGCCGACGGCAAGCCGATCGGGTTCAACGCGCTCATCGAAGCATCGAGCAAGACGTATCACAACAAGATGGTGCAGTGGGTCGAGATCGCACTCGAAGAGGGCGTGCGGTTCTTCCTCACGTCACTGGGCAATCCGCGGTGGGTGTGTGAGCGCGTCCATGCGGCGGGCGGTGTCGTCTATCATGACGTCACCGAACTCAAGTGGGCACTCAAGGGCCGGGATGCGGGTGTCGATGGGCTGATCGCGGTGAATCGCGAGGCGGGCGGGCACACGGGCTCACGTGATCCGCGCGCGCTGCTCGACGAAGTGCAGTCGCTCGGCTTGCCCGTGGTGGCAGCGGGCGGCGTGGGCGGTCCGGCGCAGTTTCGCGAACTGCTCGACATGGGCTATGCCGGCGTGCAACTCGGCACGCGCTTCATCGCCACGACCGAGTGCAATTCCGATCCCGCCTACAAACAGGCCATCGTGGACGCGCGGTCGGAGGATATCGTATTGACCGAACGATTGACGGGCGTGCCGGTGTCGGTGATTCGCACGCCGTACGTCGAACGGCTTGGCACCACCGTGAGTCCGCTGGCGCGCTGGATGTTTCGCGGCCGCAAGACCAAACACTGGATCCGCACGTGGTATGCGCTCCGCTCGCTGCGACAGCTCAAACAGTCGAGCGTCGACGGCGGGCGCCCCGACTACTGGCAGGCGGGCCGCAGTGTCGACGCCATTCATGACATACAGCCCGCGGGCGCGATCGTCGCCGAATTCGCGGCCGCCCTGGAGCACGCACCGGTATGATCTCCCGACGATCTCGCGCACTGGCCACCGCAACCCTCGCGTCCCTGCTGGCCACCGCCACACACGCCGCAGCACAGACGACCGACTCGTTGCGCGTGCCCGGGTTGCGCGCCTCGGTGGAACTGGCGCGCGACTCCGCCGGCATCGTACACATTCGCGCTGCCAACGAACATGACCTGTTCTTCGCGCAGGGATACAGTGCGGCGCGCGACCGCCTCTTTCAACTGGAACTGTGGCGTCGGCAAGCCACGGGCACGATGGCCGAGGTGCTCGGACCGCGCTGGGTGGCGCGCGACCGCGCGTCGCGACTGCTCCGGTATCGTGGATCAATGTCGGCCGAACTTGCGCACTATCATCCGCGTGGTGCCGACATCATTGGCGCGTTCGTGGCGGGCGTGAATGCGTATGTCGCCCATGTCACGCAGCATCCGGAGCTGCTGCCGCCCGAGCTGGTCTGGCTTGGCATCTCGCCGGGCCTGTGGACACCCGAGATTGTGATTTCGCGCCACAATGCCCTCGCGTCGAACGCGCGCGACGAGTTGCCAACCGCCGAAGCCGTGCTGGCCATTGGCGAAGCGTCGGTGAAACGCCTGCGCGTCTACGAACCGGCCAACGCTCGCCTGGCGGTCGATTCGACGGTCGCGCGCCTGTTTCGTGCGCTGACCAGCGCCTCGTTGAGCGACGAGGACGTGATGGCGCCGTATCAAGGCTTCAAGAGCGCGCCCGTTTTTCGCGCCGGTGAGGTGCTGTCATCCGTTCGACGCGCACCAACTCCGCCGACGAGCACCGATACCGCGTCAGCAAGCGGGCTCGCACTCGATCGGTGGGAGAGCAACAACTGGGTCTTGGCCGGATCGCGAACGGCGAGTGGCAAGCCGATTGTCGCCAACGATCCGCATCGCACCATCGCCACGCCGTCATTGCGCTATCTGGTGCACCTGAACGCGCCCGGATGGGATGTCATCGGCGGCGGAGAACCGGCAATTCCGGGCGTGGCCATCGGGCACAATCGCGCAGGCGCATGGGGCCTGACCATCTTCGGCATCGATGCCGAAGACCTGTATGTGTACGATACCCGCGCCGACGATCCGCGCGCGTACCGCTACGGTCGCGGCACGGAGCGCATGCGTGAGGTCCGCGACACCATTCGCGTAAAAGGTGAGTCGCCCCGCGTGGTCACCCTTCGCTTCACGCGCCACGGTCCCGTGCTATTCGAGGATTCGCTGCGACACACGGCCGTGGCGCTGCGTGCGGCGTGGCTGGAAGTGGGAGGCGCACCGTATCTCGCCAGCTTGCGCATCGACCAGGCCACCAACTGGGCGCAGTTTCGAACCGCGCTCACGTACGCACGGATGCCGGCGCTCAACTGGGTGTGGGGCGATACCAGTGGCGCGATCGGTTGGCAGGCGGCGGGCGTCGCACCGGTCCGGCCCAACTGGGACGGCCTGGTGCCGGTTGCGGGCGACGGGCGATACGAATGGCGTGGATTTCTCCCCATCGCACAGCTACCGCACGTTGGCTCTCCCGAGGTCAGCGCATTCGGCACCGCCAACGCGTTCAACGTGCCGGCCGGTTATCCGCATGTGAATGCGGTGGCGCGCACGTGGGCGGAACCGTGGCGTTTGCGCCGGCTCACCGAAGTGCTGGACACGGTTCGTGGTGCGACGGTCGGCTCCATGGCGCGCCTGCAGCACGACGAAACTGCCGTGGCAGCCCGTACGTTGGTGCCGCTGCTGCGCGACATCGCGCTGACGGGTGATGTGGCGCGCGCGGCGCGTGACTCGCTGCTCGCCTGGAACGGCGTGCTGTCGGCGAATTCGACGGGCGCCGCCATCTATGCCGTCTGGGAACGGCGACTGCTGTCGCACACGGCGGCCATGGTTGTACCAGTCGCTGCCCGCTCGATTATGGGAACCGTACCACTCTCGCGCACCGTATCGTGGCTGACGTCGGCCGATTCGATTCTGGGGGTGAATCCACAGGTGGCCCGCGATTTCATTCTATTTCGCGCATTCAACGAAACGGTGCAGGATCTTTCGCGGCGCTTTGGCCGCGATCTCTCCGCGTGGCGGTACGGGAGCACTGCCCTCCATCACGTGCGCATCGCGCACCCACTGGATGGCGTGGTAGCCGACTCGCTTCGCGCGCGGTTGTCGCCGGGACCGCTGCCGCGAGGTGGTTATGCGAACACGCTCAATGCCACCGGCAACACGGACAATCAGACGGCCGGCGCCAGCATGCGCGTGGTGATCGACGTCTCCGACTGGGACAGCGCGATCACCACCAACACACCCGGCCAGAGCGGCGATCCGCGAAGCTCGCACTACATGGACCTCTTTCCACTCTGGAATCGTGGTCAGTACGTGCCACTCCCCTTCTCCGCCGCAGCGGTGCAACGCCGGACGGAGCATGTCCAGGTATTGCGACCGTGACACGCATCCTCATCGCAGAAGATGACCGGCAACTGCGAGCCGCACTCGTGCGCGGGCTTCGTGAGGCGGCCTATGACGTCGAGCAGGCGGGCAACGGCAAACAGGCGATGTCGTTGATCGACGACGCCCCGTTCGATGCCATCATTCTCGATATCCTGATGCCCGGCATGAGTGGACTCGAAGTGTGCCGCGCCATCCGCGCGCGCGAGGACCGGACGCCGATTCTCATGCTGACGGCGCTCGATAGCGTCGAGCAGCGCATCGCGGGACTCGACGAAGGGGCGGACGACTATCTCACCAAACCGTTCGATTTCGGTGAACTGCTTGCGCGCGTGCGGGCCCTGACGCGCCGGCACGGCGAAAGCGCCAGCGCCCAGTTGACCGTGGGCGATCTGGTGATCGATTTGCGGCGGCACACCGTGCACCGGGGAACGCGGGAGATCTCGCTGACCGCCAAGGAGTTTGCGTTTCTGGTATACCTCGCCAGAAATGCCGGCACGGTCGTGAGCCGCGCCGATCTCATGGCGCACGTGTGGGACGACAGCCGCAGTACGGCGTACTCGAACATCATCGATGTCTATGCCAGTCGGCTGCGGCGCAAGCTCGACGACGGAGAGGTGGAGCCGCTGTTCACCACGCTGCGAGGCACCGGCTTTGTGCTGGAGGCGCCAGCTGGATCACGCCGATCCGGCGCCGCCAAACGTCCTGAGTGATGCGCCCATGGCCGTCATCCCTGCGGGCCCGACTCACCCTCTGGTATACGGTGTTGCTGGCCATCCCGCTCATCGCCTTCGCCATCGCCGCGTTTGTGGTGGTCTCCCGGGCACTGGAACGACACACCGACGCGTTCATCGGTGATGCGCTGACTGCGTTTTCCCGCGAGTTGTTTGCCGAACGGCGTGCCTCGTGGCCCATGCCCGAGGCCATGCGACGCACGGTGGCCGAAGTGCGGTTTCGGGAACTCAACATCGCCATCCTCGCGGCCGACGGATCGGTGATCGCGATGACCGCATTCGGCGCCGACGAAGCCGATGCCAGTGTCGCCCGTCGGCCGTCGCCCGACGTGGAAACGCGTCTGCTCACCGTGCTGCGGACATACGATCTCCGGCAACCGGTGTCGCTGACGGTGCCAAGTGCCAACGGGGCGTATCGCATCGTGGCCCGTCCCATTGAAGCGGACGGCGAGCGGTTCACGCTGACGGGCGCATATTCACGCCGTGACATCGAAGCTGTGCTGCAACGCGTGCGGCAGATGTTTGCCGTCGCCATTCCGCTGTTGCTCGTCGCCGCCGCCTTCGGTGGGTACGCGCTCGCACGGCGGAGTTTGGCGCCGGTCGCGGCCATGGCCAGTCAGGCGGCGGCCATCACCGCCACCAACATGCACGAGCGACTGCCGGCGACCGGGGGCGACGAACTGGTCGGCCTCGCGCGCGTCGTGAACAGTCTGCTCGACCGGCTGGAGCAATCCTTCGACCGGCAGCGGCGCTTCATCGCCGACGCGTCGCACGAGTTGCGCACTCCGACCGCGGTGGTGCGAAGCGAGGCGGACATCACACTCTCGCGTCTCAATCGACCCGAAGCGGAATACCGCGAGTCGGTCACCGTCATCCGCGACGCCGCGCAGCGTCTGACGCGTATCGTCGACGATCTCTTTCTCCTCTCGCGCGCCGACGCCGGCCATCTCGTGTCGCGACCGGGGCCGTTGTATCTCGAGGAAGTGGTGCATCAGGCGACACGCGCCGTGCACGCGGTCGCCAGCGAGCGCGCCGTCGACGTGATCTTGCGAGACGTGGTCGAAGCGCCGATTGTCGGCGACCCCGACCTGCTCGGGCGGCTGCTGCTGAATCTCCTGGACAACGCCATCAAATACGCGCCGCGCGGTTCCACCGTCGATGTGGTGATGACGGCGTCGAACACGCACTACACGGTCAGCGTCATTGATGCCGGCCCTGGCATTCCGGTCGATGAGCGCGACCGGGTGTTCGAGCGATTCGTGCGACTCGATACGGCGCGCGCACGCGCTGAGACAACCACCACCAGCGGTGCGGGGCTCGGACTGGCCATCGCGCGGCGCATCGCCGAGATGCACGACGGCCGGTTGGAGATCGCCGACTCGCGGCCCGGGCGCACGGAATTCCGTGTCACCCTGCCGAGGGCGGCGCTCGCCTAAGGCGCTCGCCTAAGGCTTTCGCCTGACGCGAGGCGCCGCCCTCACACAGTTATTGCACGGTTATTGCGCGGTTATCGCACGGTTATTGCGGCGCGCCGCCCGTGGCGGCCCGGACCGGCGGATCTTTGGGCTTCTCGCCCTGCAGCCAATACGAGAACCACTGGCGAATGCGGCCAAGGCGATCGACCAGCAGCCACGGTTCACCGGTGCGCGACAAGTCGTGGTTTGACCGCGGATACCGCACGAGTTCCACCGGCACCCCCTGCTTCTTCAGCGACATGAACCAGATCTCGGCGCTGCCCATCGGTGTCCGATGATCCTCTTCACTCTGCACGAGCAGCATCGGTGTTTTCACCTTGCTCACGTACCGGATGGGTGAGAGGGTGTCGTACAACTTCTGGTTGTCCCACGGCTTGCCGTAGAACTCGAACTCCGTGAGCCCCTGTGCATCGCTCGAGCCGTACCAGTACGTCCAGTCGGTGATCGTGCGATCGGTTTCGATGGCTTTGAATCGATTGGTGCGCGTGGCGATCCACGTGGTCATGAATCCACCGTACGAACCGCCCGTGGCCCCCATCTTGGTGCTGTCCACGTCGGGCCGCGCCGCCACGATATCCACGGCTTTCATGAGGTCCTGATAGTCTTCGAGACCCCAGCGACCGCGTGTGCTGTAGGTGAAGGGCGCGCCGTATCCGCTCGATCCGCGCGGGTTGGTGAACAGCACGAACATGCCCTGCGCGGCGAGGTTCTGGAATTCGTCAAACCACCCCTCGCCGTAGGACGAGTGCGGGCCGCCGTGAATGTAGATCACCATCGGGTATTTCTTGCCCGCCTCGTACCCGTACGGCTTCATCAGCCAGCTTTCGATTTCGAGATTGCCGACGCTCTTGTACGTGAAACGCTCGGCATCGCTCCAGACCACATCCGCGTTCACGTCGGCATTAAAATCGGTGAGCTTGCGTTCGCCTGAGCCATCGGCGTTGGCGACAAAGAGCTCCGTCGGCTTGGTCATGGATGTCGCCACAAACGCCATCGTCTTCGCGGCGGCATCGAAGCTCATGCCACGAATCTGCCGACGTCCACCGACGATCTCTTTCGGTGACGCGACGCCGTTGATATCCGCTTCGAGCACCGCCGTGCGTCCACCAATTTCGGCCGTGAACATCATGCGACCGTTGTCGAGCCACTCGATCCCGGCGGGCTCATACTGCCACGTGCCAAGCAGGTTCTTGGGGGTGCCACCGCTGACGGGAATCGTGTAGATGCGCGCGGACGCGGTGCGGGCCGGGCGTCCGACAAACGCCAGTTGCTTGCCGTCCGCCGACCACACGACGTTGGACTCGGCGCCCACCCACTCAGCGACTTTGCGCGGCGTTCCGCCGGCGGTCGCCACAACGTAGATGTCCGCTTCGTTGCGATTGGCTTCATCGCGGATCTTGTTGTACGGCAGTTTGGAAATAGAATCTCGCTCAAGCTCCACGGCAGAATCGGGGCGCAGCTGCGCATCGGCGATGAACGCAATCCACTGCCCATCCGGCGACACCGTCGGCGAGCGATGCGAGTAGGTGGTGCTCGTGATCATGGTCCGCGCCGTGTCGCCCATGTTCTGCCGCCAGAGCTGCTGCGGCCGCCATGTTCTCGGCGCCGCGCGACCCGGCACAAAGCCCACACCATTGACCTTGTACGACATGTCGACGACATGTCGGCCGTCAAAGCGCGCCGGGTCGGCGGGACGGGTGATACCGTCGAACGGCGGCTTCGCCATCGGCTGCATGCGCGCAAACGGGTCTGCGGCGTTTCTCGGCGCAGGGTCCTGACGCGCTGGGCCCGTGGAGATCGCAAATGCATTGTTGGCCGGCATCGAGCCTTCGGCATAGCCGTCAACTTGAATCGCCTCGCCGGATGGCTCATCCAGTCGAATGGCCCATGTATTGCCTCGGCCGCCCACTCGCTGCGAGGTGAAGAACAGATACTTGCCGTCGTGCGACCACCGCGGATTTGAACTCTCCGTCGTCGGCGACGTCCATCGCTGCGGCGCACCGCCCGCGGTATTCGCCACCCAGATTTCGCTGTGGCGGCGATTCTCGCCTTCGACGGCACGCGTGACCGTCATTGCCACGCGTTTGCCGTCGGGCGACAGGGCGGGCGCGCTGACATTCGCGACGCGATACCAGTCGGCGAGCATCATCGCGCGAGGGCCTTTTGGCAATCGCGGCGTCGCGGCCGCAGGCTCAACAGGCGCGTCCCCGCCTCGACCACCGCCGCGCTGCGCGAGCACCGGGAGCGGGAGTAACGAGGTACAACTCAGCAGCATCGCCAGTCGACCGGCGCGCTGGAAGGCGAATGGAGTCATCGGGAATCTCGGCGGTGGGGAAACAAGCGGAACGATGTGCAACGAATCCAGCCCGCCAAATGTTGGACGACAGCTCGCCAACGGCAATGAAACCCACAAAAGTCACACTCGTGTCTTGCGACCTTTCCGCCCCTGACCTAGCATGTCGGGACACGCGGAGGAGCGCCGCGTTCGTAGCTGCTGGTGTTGCTGTTGGTGTTCGTGCTGGTGCTGGTGAAGTGGCGGTCGTCCCACCTGCAGGACCTCTCGGTTTCCGCCCGATGTCCCACTCTTTTTTCACGGAGGTGATCATTTGTCTAGTTCCAATACCTACGCCGGCTCGGCCTGGGCAAACGATCTCCTGATCGCCGCCCGGTAACTCGGGTTCCGGTTCGGGCAGTCGTCTCGAGCCGGCTAGGGTCGTCCACCTTCGTGGACATGTAGTCAGAAGGGCCGTCGCGCACACACCGCGGCGGCCCTTCGGCGATATGGTCACCTGGCATTCACACTGATGACCGGCACTTGTTTTCGGCGTTTGTTCGGTGAATACTTAAGTGAATCGGGAGCATTTCAACCACGTCGCTCCACACCCGCCATGTCTCCGCGCCCACCGCAATCGCCCGCGCGCTCCAAACCGCGCCGCGCCACCAAAGCCGCGCACGCCCGCGATGTCGTGAAGTTCACCGACATCCCAAACATCGGCCCGTCCATCGCGCAGGACTTTGTGCTGCTCGGATTCACGGCTCCCGCGCAGCTCGTCGGACACGATCCGTATCTCTTGTACGATCGACTCTGCGCGCTGACCCACTGCCGGCAGGACCCCTGCGTCGCCGACGTGTTCATCGCGGCCGTGCGCTTCATGGAGGGGTCGCCGCCGCACACCTGGTGGCACTACACCGACGAGCGAAAGCGCGAGTTCGCGCGTACGGGCCGCTAACCTGCGCTACGGCTTGGCCAACGAGTCCAGTTGCCGATCCACGGCGCGCAGCAGCGCGTACGCAAAATCCACCGCGCCGCGATAGAACTTGGCGTCCACCTTGTCGGCGTCATCACCGGGTTTGTGATAGTCGGCGTGGTCTTCGACGCCCAGATACAGAAACGGAATGCCCTTGGCGTGAAATGGTGCGTGGTCTGACGAGTTGGTCCAGTCGTCACCAGGCTTGAGGTCTTTGGTGTCGTGGCCAAAACGAATGGGGATCGACGCGCTTTTTGCTGCAGCATCCGCCATCGGCTTGAGGTGCGGATTGTGCGACAATCCCGACACCCAGAGTGCGTTCCCGTCCTGCCGCGCGATCATATCGAGACTGAGATCAAAACCGATGCGCTCGGCCGGCACGAGGCCGGACGACACGAACGTTTTTGAACCGTGCATGCCGCCTTCTTCGTTGTCAAAAAACGCCAGAATCACGTCATGCTCCGGGGGAGACGCCAACAGCCGTTCGGCCATCAGCAGGAGCGCCACGCATCCGGACGCGTCGTCATCCGCCCCGTTGTAGATCTGGTCGTTGCGCACGCCAAGATGATCGTAGTGCGCTCCCACCACGATCACGGCACCACCGGCACGTTTGCCGGGAATGCGTGCCAGAATATTCGCGCCGCTTGTGTCCATGCCGGCGCGCGCGGGCAGTTTGACAAATTGTTCATACGAATCGCCGACGGGCTTGGCACCGATCGCCGTGAGTTCGCGGATGATCCAGCGACGCGCGCGCTGCGCGCCGGGCGTACCGGCCCGGCGACCCTCCATGGAATCGGCGGACAACGCCGAGAGTCGCGCCATCAGTCGCGTCGTTTCCGCATCAGCGGACCCGCGCTGGGCGTTCGCGAGGCTGGCCGGTCCCGACACAAGGACCACCACGACCAGGCCGCACAGCAGGCGGAACGCGCTCGGCCGAGGGCGATGGCGACGAATGGTGTTCAGCAATTCAGACTCCGGCGCGTGAGGTTGCGCGTGGTGTGAGGATGTGCGCGAGGGGCACTACTGAATCCATACCCCGGAGGTGCCGATCAGCCGCGCACGGACGACAAACGCGGTGGCGTTCGACGTGACCTGTTCAATCTGCAGCGATGCCACGCTGGTGCCCATGACGGCCCCGGGAGCGACCGGTCCGTTCAACTTGTGCATCATTTCGCTGCGTACTGAATCGAGTTGCGCGCCCAGCGGAATCCGTCCACCCAAGGTGGCACGACGGATCGCGCGGCCTACCAATGGCGCGCCCAGCGTCGCTTTGAGTCCCGACAGGATGCCCTGACTGTCGAGTGTCCATTCGAGATCGTCCAGTCGCAGCTCACGTGCCACGGCGTCCCAACGCAGACGCGACATCAGCGTCAACCGCCCGCGCATGCCGCGCGACACATCGAGGTCGATGCGCACACTGTCACCGGTGCCGTGCACCTGCACGCTGTCGATTCGGATGCTGCCAGTGGCCGTCTCGGCGGCGAGCAACGCGCTGGCCCGTCGCGCGACGTCGGCAAACGGCAGTTCGACACTGACCGGCACGGAGAATTGCTTCGGCGCGTCACCAAGCGACAATTCCGGCAGCGCGCGACGACGCGACGCTGGCTTCGCACCACTGATCACGCGCGGCCGCGCGTATAGCACGAGGTCGGTCGTGATGTTGATGCCATTGCCTACCAGCGGCGAGACGCGCACGGCCTCCGGCTCGAGCAGCAGCCAGAGTGTACCCAGCGTGTCGAGCGGCGTCGGCTCGAGAAAACTGCGCCAGAGCGAATCCGCGAGTGGTTTGAAATCCGCGACGCGCGGGATGGTGGTGTCTGCCTGCTGTGCAAAATCGCCCAGTTGCCGGTTGAGCAGATCCTTGAGCGCCCGCGTCGCGTTCATTCCCAACATCGTGACCAGGCACTGATCGAGCAGTGTGGCCTGCAATTGTGATTCGCGCGCGCCGATGCGCCAATCACGACGCCAATAGAGGGCGGTACTCATCGTGAGTGTGGCGCGACGCATCTGCTCGGGCTGATACCCACAACTCGCCAGTCGAGCGCTCCCCAGCATGCCGAGTTGGGCGCGATACTGCAATTTGGTTTCGATTTGCAGTTTGTCGCCGGTGGCTTTGAGCGCAAGCGAATCGCGCCGGTAGACATACTGATGGCAGAGCAATCCGCCGACCGCCGTGCATTGCGGCGCGTTGATCGAGTCGCGGGGCGGAAACAGCGAATCCAGCGACGGTCTGAGCGAGCGCAGGACGTACGTCACGTGCACGGGAATGACGGCCATGCTCGCGGCACCGGCTGGCGTTGTGGCCACCGGTAACGGCACGTCCACAACGGGCGTGACTTTCGCGCACGCGAACATGCCTGCGAGCGCGACGGTGGACAGCACAGCGGCGGCGACTCTTCCCATGTCCACTGGCAACCTCTTGAACGTCACGGGCGTCACTCTCCGGTGCCGCGCCGGGCGACGGCCCGCCGCAGCGGCCCTACCACGCGCGCTCGGCGCCGGTCCAGTCGACAAACGCGCCGGTGCGCTCGCGCGACAACCGATCGGACTGCACGAGCAGCCCCAGCGCCGCCTCGTCGATCGGAATGCGAAAGGCCGGATCGTTGGGCGTGGTGGCAAAGTTGCCGGGATTGCCGAGGCAGACGGTGATGTGCTGCTCGGTAAGATCGTTGGCAAGCGCACGCGTGAGCATGTGCAGCGCGGCCGCGCTCGCGCAGGTGGCATAGTCGCCGCCTTGCGTCTTGCCGGCGAGCGATCCCAGCCACGACGAAATCATCAACACTCTCGCCCCGTCACCGGCAACCAGCCACGGCAGCAGTGTCCGCACCAGCAGCACGGGCGCGACGGCGTGGCGCCGATAGTGTTCGACCAAACCGGTTCCGGACATCGTGGGCAACGCTTCGTCACGCGCGGCGTCACTGGCCCGATCGTGCGCGCCGGGTTCCGCCGGAGCAATGACAAGCAGGTCGAGTGCGCCGGTGAGCGACTCGAGCACCGGAATGGCCTCGGCCACCGACGCGGCGTCGGCCGGATCGAGCGCGATCAGTTCGAGTCCGGGAAATTCTGCGCGAAGGTCGGCCAGTACCGGGACACGCGCCGGATTGCGTGCCGCCGCATACACCTTGTCCCCGCGCAGGAGACTCTGGCGAACCAGCTCCACACCCAACGGACGGCCCGCGCCCGTCACAAGCGTACGTCGCGCTGATGGTGCCATCATACGGCATGCTCCTGTTGCAGAACGCGCGCCACGGCGCGTACGTCGGCGTCGATTTCGATCGGTCGGTTGGCCTGCGCAAAATCGTCCCGTTGGTGGAGATCCACCAGCATCCCAGGATCCTTGAGCACGTGTCCGGTGAGGACGGCCACCACGCGATGCGCCCGCGTGATCACACCGCTGCGCACCAGTTGCCGGACCCCGGCCACACTCGCGGCACTCGCCGGTTCACATCCGACACCGGCCACGTCGATCGCCACTTTGGCCTCGATGATCTCGTCGTCGGTACACGACAGCACCAGACCATCGGTCTCGCGAATGGCACGCACCGCGCGATCCCACGACGCGGGATCCCCGATGCGAATGGCCGTCGCGATCGTTTCGGCGGCAACCGTATACCGTGTCGCAAATCCTTCGCGAAAGCTGCGCGCGAACGGTGCCGCACCGGCCGCCTGCACGGACACAAGGCGCGGCATCCGGTCGATCAATCCCAGCGCATGCGCTTCGCGAAGCGCTTTGCCGAACGCCGCCGTGTTGCCAAGATTGCCGGCCGGCAGCACGATGAAATCCGGCGCCTCCCATCCCAACTGCTGCAGCGCCTCGAGCACGATCGTCTTCTGCCCTTCGACGCGCCACGGATTGATCGAGTTGAGCAGATAGATGCCAAGCTCGCGCGACGCGTCCTGCACCAGACGCAAGCAGGCGTCGAAGTCGCCACGAACGAGCAACGTCCGCGCGCCGTAGCCCAAGGTCTGTGCCAATTTCCCCAGGGCAATCTTGCCGGCAGGGACAAAGACAAGACCGGGAATGCCCGCCTGCGCCGCGTACGAGGCCAGCGCGGCCGACGTGTTGCCGGTTGACGCACAGGCCACCGCACGCGCGCCAATGCGCACCGCCTGCGTGACGCCCGCCGTCATGCCACGGTCTTTGAACGAGCCGGTGGGGTTGTGCCCTTCGTGTTTGATGCGGAGCCCCTCGTGTCCGACAAAGCGATCGATCGCGGCACGGGTCAGCAATGGCGTATTGCCTTCAGGATGGCTGACGATCGCATCGCCTGCGCCAGGCATGACCAGCGATTCGAATCGCCAGACACCTGACGGCGATCCGAGTGGCCGCGCGCAGCAGTGCTGCGCAAACGTGTTGCGCAGCGCGTGACCGGTCAGCGGCGTACCGGCGGCATCAACCGGTGCGCCGTGAATGATCTCGAGCAGGCCGCCGCACGCCGGGCAGGCCGGTGCCGGGTCGAGTGCGTCGAGCACCGCGAGGCAGCTGGCGCATCGCTGAATGCTGCGTGCGCCGGGCGCGAGAAAAAGATCGGACGATGTGGTCATGTCGGGGCAAGCTGCAGCAGGTCGTTCAGGACGCCCGCGGCCGTGACCGCCGGTCCCGCGCCCGGGCCGGTGATGACCAAGGGGTGTTCACGGTACCGGCGCGTGGTGAAGACAATCTGATTGTCCGTGCCGCGGAGTCCCGCCAATGGATGCGCCAGCGGCACCGCGCGCAAGCCCACCACCACACGACGCGCGGTGACCGAAAGGACGTATCGCAATACGGCGCCCCGCCGCGTGGCCGCCGCCTGGCGTTCGGCCCATGCGGCATCCTGCTGTTCGAGTTTGCCGAGAAAGGCGGTGCGCGACACGGTCTGCAGTGCCGGCGGCACGAGCGACTCGACCTGTACGTCACGCAGCTCGCCGCGAAAGCCCATCATGCGCGCCAGAATCAGCGCTTTGCGGGCCACATCCATGCCGGAGAGATCATCGCGAGGATCGGGTTCGGTGAACCCCATCGCCATGGCATCGCGCAACGCCGCGCTGAACGGGCGGCCGGCGCCGATCTCCGTGAGCAGATATCCCAGCGTGCCGGACGTGCACCCTTCGATACGCAGCACCGTGTCGCCCGTCTCTACCAACTTCGCATACGAGTCCATCACCGGCAGGCCGGCGCCTACGGTGGTTTCGTGCAGGATGCGCGTGTGCTGCTGGGCGGCGAGTGCGCGCAACGCCTCGACCTCGGCCAGCGGTGCCGACAGCGGACGTTTGTTCGCGAGCACGATATCCATGCCGGCCTGCAACGCAGCACGAATGGCGGGCAGCGTTTCGTCGGCGGTGAGGTCGATCAGCACCGGCCGCGTCAGCGCGTGTTTGGCGATCCACGCCACGGCATCGGGCGCGCTCGCCGTGCGGGCACCGGGCTGCGCCGACAACGGGGTACCGGCTTCCTTTGCGTCGGCGTATTCGGAGAGCTGTCGTGCGCTGATACCATCCGGTTCGAAGATCACGCCGCTCCGATCGATCAGGGCCACAATCGTCGGTGTGATGCGCGAGCGCGCGCGTGGCAGCATGCGCACAAACTCGCGCCCAATCTGCCCGACGCCGAGCAGCACCACATCGACGCGATCGTCATCACCGATGCGCCCGCCACCAATTTTGTCGAGCTGAAACGCCGCGTGCACGGCGCGCGCCGCCGCCTCGGCGTCCCGCTCGCTGATGACCACCGAGATGTTGAGCTCGGACGATCCCTGTGCAATGGCGACAATGTTGACGCCGCTCTGTGACAGCGCGGTGAACATGCGGGAGGCGATCCCCGGCGCTCCCGCCATGCCCAGCCCGACCACGGCCAGCATGGCCATGCCGCGCTGCACCGCGATGCCCTCGAGTTCCCGACGGGAGAGTTCGAGCGCAAAGGTGCGTTCGAGCGCGGCACGGGCGTCGTGCGCGCGTTCGACGGGCACACAGAGGCAGATCGAATGTTCCGACGACGCCTGCGAGATCATCGCCACGGAGATGCCGGCCTGCTGCAGCGCGGCAAACGTGCGTGCCGCAATGCCGGGCACCCCCAGCATGCCGTTGCCCGTCACCGTGACCAGCGCCTGCGCGCGCACGACCGACAGCGCCTTGACCGGATACCGGCGCAACGTGCGGCGCGTGGAGATTTCGGTTCCCGGCGCTTCCGGATCGGCGAACGGCCGGACGAACACCGGCACGCGGACTCGCGAGAGCGGAATAAGCGCGCGCGGATGCAACACCTTGGCGCCGTAGTACGCCAATTCGGCCGCTTCGCGCACGTTCAACTGCGGCACAATTCGCGCCGTCGGCACCAGCCGCGGATCCGTCGTCATCAACCCCGGCACGTCTTTCCAGAGCGTGATGCCGGTGGCGCGCAGCGCACGTCCCAGCACGGTGGCCGTCAGATCACTGCCACCACGGCCGAGCGTGACCACCGCTCCATCTGGTGCGACACCGGTGAATCCTGGCACCACGGGAATGCGCCGACGGCGCACGAGCGGCTGCAACCGTTTGCGGACGGCACGATCCGTCGCGGCGAGGTTCGGAAAGGCGCCGCCAAACACCCCGTCCGTGTGAATGAGTTCGATCGCATCGACATACTCGGCGTCGATGCCGCGCGCCACCAGGCCGGCGACCAGCAGGCGCGCCGACAGTTGCTCGCCGCGCGCGATGATGAAATCGCGTGTCCGCGCGGTGAGCTCGCGGAGACTCGCCACACCATGCAACACCGTGCGCAGCTCGATGAAATCGGCCGCAACCGATTGCAGGATCGCCTTTCTGGCGCGTGCACTCGTCACGATGCCCGTGGCAATATCACGATGTCGGCGGTGCAACGCCGATACGTCGCCGTCGACGTCGCGCAGATCGCCGTCGCGCGCCGTTTCGGCCAAGGCGATCAACGCATCCGTCACACCCGCCAACGCCGAGACCACGGCAACCACGCGGCTCTTCCGTGGGGAGGCGAGAATGTCGATGGCGCGCCGCATGGCGGCCGCATCGGCGAGTGAGGCACCGCCGAACTTGTAGACTTCGAGGCTTGTCAAACGCGGAGGCATATCGGACCGGTGGGTCAATGGCTCCCGCCGCTTCGCGCGCCCGCTTGTCACGCCCGCACGACGCGGTGGGAAGATGGTGCCCTTTCCGGGGGCACAACCGTCTTACCGTGTGACTGTCAGTCACAGGGCTCTCGCAGGTTAGTCCGGACGGCTCGGCCTGTCCACACCTGCGTGTGCTTGCGTACCTTTCCTGTGAATCATGTGGCGGCCAATCCGTGGCGCCACGTTCCCTGCATCGCACAACATGACCGCTCCTGTCCTCGCGCCGACGGCGCCAGACTCGTCCTCGACCTCGCCACAGCTTGGCGGCGTCTTCCCGACCCTGCCGCCGCGGATTGCCGGTCTCGCGCAGTTGGCCAACAACCTCGCGTGGAGCTGGAATCGCGACGCCCGCATGCTCTTTCGCGAAGTCGACGAGGCACTCTGGAATCGACTGCGCCACAATCCGATCATGCTGCTGCAACAGGCGGCGCCGGAGCGGCTCGCGCTGTTGGCCACCGATCCGTCATTCTGCGCGCGCTACGATCGCATCATGGCGTGGTTGTCCGCTGAGAAGTCCGACGAACACACCTGGTACGCACGCACGTTTCCGGAGCTGCGCGGCAAACCGGTCGCGTATTTCTGCGCGGAGTTCGGCATTCACAACTCCGTGCCGATCTACTCCGGCGGCCTCGGTGTGCTGGCGGGCGATCATCTCAAGACCGCATCCGATCTTGGCGTGCCGGTGGTGGCCGTCGGGATTCTGTATCGTCACGGGTACTTCGATCAGCGCATCAGCACCGAAGGGTGGCAGGAAGATTCCGACGACGCGATTTCGTTTGACCGCGTCCCGCTGGTGCCGATTCCCGGCGTTGACGGTGCCAAACATCTGGTGACCGTGAAGACGTTTGGCCGCGATGTGCACATTCGCGTGTGGCGGTTGCAGGTGGGCCGCGTGCCGGTGTATCTGCTGGACTCGGACATCGAAGAGAATCATGTCGATGACCGTCCCCTGCTCTCCAAGTTGTATTCCGGCGGTCCAGCCATGCGGCTGCGTCAGGAATGGCTGCTGGGTGTCGGCGGCGTTCGCGCGCTCCGGGCACTCGGGATCGCGCCAGCCGCGTGGCACGCCAACGAAGGGCATGCTGCCTTCATGATGATCGAACGTGTGCGCGAGTTGTGTGCGACCGGCGTGTCGTACGCAGACGCCGTGCGTCAGGTGCGCTCGTGCAGCGTGTTCACAACGCATACGCCGGTGCCGGCGGGCCACGATCAATTCGCCGTCGGCGATGTGCAAAATTGCGCCGGTGGCGCAAGCAATGGGATGTGGACCGAGATGGGGATCGATGCGTCCGCGTTTCTGCGTATCGGGTATCACCCGGAATCGGGGCCCGGCATGTTTCACATGACGGCCGCGTCGATTCGGCTGTCGCGCCGCGTCAATGCCGTCGCCCGACGCCACGGCATTGTGTCGCGCGAGCTGTGCAAGCCGTTGTGGCCCGGTCGCGCGGCCGAAACGATTCCAGTTGGCCACGTCACGAACGGTGTGCACCTGGCAACCTGGATGGCCAACCCGATCATGCAGCTGCTCGACAAGCAGCTCGGGCCGCAGTGGGGATACTCGAACGATCCCGCGCTGTGGGAACAGGTGCTGCAGATCGACGATGACAAGCTGTGGGGCACCCATCTGCGTCTCAAGCATACGCTGATGCGCATGGTGCGTGAGGAAGCACGCCGGGCGTTCGCGCAGCATACGCTCGAAACAGTCCAGCTGGTTGGCGCCGGGACCCTGCTCGACCCGCACGCGCTCACCATCGGCTTTGCGCGTCGTTTCGCGACGTACAAGCGCGCCGACCTCATCTTCCGCGACGTCGAACGCCTGCGCGCGCTGGTGACCAACACATCACGCCCGGTGCAGATCGTCTTTGCCGGCAAAGCGCACCCGGCCGATACGCCGGGCAAGAAGGTGCTGCAGAACGTGTATCAGTTCACGCGTGATCCGCAGTTTGAAGGACGCATCGCGTTCGTCGAAGACTACGGGATGCATCTCGCGCACCTGCTCGTGCAGGGCGTGGACGTGTGGATGAATCTGCCGCGGGTGCCGATGGAAGCGTCGGGAACGAGCGGCATGAAAGCCGCGCTGAACGGTGTGCCGCACTTGTCGACCATCGACGGTTGGTGGGAAGAAGGCTACGAAGGCAACAACGGCTGGGCGATTCCGGCCGCCGTCGACAGTGACGACGCGACGGGCACGGTGGAGCGCCTCTACACTCTGCTCGAGCAGGAAGTGGTGCCGCGCTTCTACGATCGGGACCCCAAGGATCTGCCGCGCCGCTGGATCCTGACCATGAAACACGCCATGCGCGCCGCCGGTCAGCAGTTCACCGCACGCCGCATGGTCGAACAGTATGCGCGCGGGTACTACGCACCCAGCATTCTCGGCGACGTGCTGCCCGACGATCCGCCAACCGCGTGACATTCGATCTTCTGACGTTTGTGGTGACATGACCGCTTCATCCATGCCCACGCCAAGTCTGGGTTCGCCGGTGGTCCGATCGACCGCCGGCGATGCACCCACGATTGTGCATTTGACATCGGAGTACAGCCCCTTCGCGCGCAGCGGCGGACTCGCCGAGGCGGTGATGGGGCTGGCCAACTACCAGGTGCGCGGTGGCGCCACGGTCGTGGTCTTTGTCCCGTTGTACCGGTCGGTGCGTGACTTCGCGCCCGATCTGGCGCCGCTGGGTCGTCCGCTGCGCATCGACCTTGGGTTCCGCAGCGAGGAGGTGCGCTTCTTTCGGGAAGTGCATCCACCCGCCGGCCCCAAAGTTGTGTTCGTGGATATTCCGGAATACTTCAACCGGCACGGACTCTACGGTGAACAGGGACGCGACTACGCGGACAACGCGCGGCGCTTCGCGCTGTTTTCCCGCGCCGTGTTGGATGCTATTCCGCGTCTGATCGCGGGTCCGGTGCTGATTCACGCGCACGACTGGCACACGTCGCTCGCGCTGATGTTCATGCGCAGCTATGCCGGATTGCGCGAACGATTTGCTGGTGCGGCTACCGTGCTCTCGGTCCACAACGCCGGCTATCAGGGGCATTTTCCGCCCTCGATGCTCAACGAGTGCGGCATTCCTCCCGAGGTGTACAACTTCCGGCACCTCGAGTGGTACGACCAGATCAATTTCCTCAAGGGTGGTCTGACGTTCGCCGATCAGGTGGTCACCGTCAGCCCCAACCACGCCACGGAGCTGCGTACCCCCGGCGGCGGCTTTGGCTTGCACGAAGTGTTCCAGTGGCTGGGCGATCGGTTCTCCGGTGTGGTGAACGGCATCGACCAAACCGTCTGGGATCCGGAAACCGACGACCAGATCACGTCGAACTACACGCGCGAAGATCCGGGTACCAACAAGGCCAAATGCAAGGCGGCGCTCCAGCGGTCGTTCGGCTTGCCGCAGCGCCGCCGTACGCCGTTGTTCGCGATGACCGGTCGCATGGTCACGCAGAAGGGTCTCGATCTGATCCTCAATTCCAATCTCATCTGGAATCTGGATGCGCAATTTGTCTTTCTGGGCGCCGGAGAAGAGCGGTACGAACGCGCGTTGATGCAGTTGGCCGCGCGACGTCCCCGGCACGTGGGCGTCCAGCTCGACTTCACCGACCGGCTCGAGCATCGATTAATGGCGGGCGCGGACATGTTTCTGATGCCGTCGCAGTATGAGCCCTGTGGCCTGACGCAGATGCGCGCGCAACGGTACGGCGCGTTGCCCATCGGACGTCGCGTAGGCGGCATCGCCGACACGGTCGAAGACGATGTGACGGGATTTCTGTTCGACGACTACTCTGCGGCGTCCATGGACTGGGCAATCTCCCGTGCACTGGCGCGTTTTGCCGATCGCGAGGCGTGGGAGCCACGGATGCGCACCGCCATGCATCGGGATTTCGGTTGGGCACGCGCTGCCGAGCGATATGCCGAGGTGTACCTCCGCGCACGCGCCATCGCCAAACTGCGTGGCTGAGCGCGCGCACGCCATCCGATTCACCGTCTGACGGATTCCGATGCATCACGTTGTCGTTCACGCGCACTGCTACCAGCCGCCGCGCGAAAATCCGTGGCTGGAGATGGTGGAGACGGAGCCGTCCGCGGCGCCCGACCATGACTGGAATGCCCGCATCGACCGCGAGTGTTACGCACGTCTCGCGCGCGCCGAGGCGCGTATCCGCGATCAGGGCACGTCACCCGGCGATCCGGATGCGCGTGCCGGTCTGGCGCGGCTCGTCAACCTCTACGCCTGGTGCACGTTTGATGTCGGGGCCACGTTGTGCGAGTGGATGGATACCGAAGCGCCGGACACACTGCGCGCCATGGTCGAAGGCGACGCAGCAAGCGTGCGCCGATGGGGCCATGGCAACGCCATCGCGGCGCCCTACCACCATGTGATTCTCCCGCTCGCTTCGCCGCGGGATCGCCGCACCGAAGTGCGCTGGGGCATTCGCGACTTCCAGCGCCGATTCGGTCGGATGCCGGAAGGGCTGTGGTTGCCGGAGTGTGCAGCCGATGACGAAACGCTGGACTTGCTAGCGGCGGAGGGGATTCGCTTCACCATCCTCGCCCCCTACCAGGTGCGAACGGCCGGTGAAACACACGGGCTGCCGGTGCGTTGGCGCGGGGCGTCCGGTCGCTCGTTGACGATTGTGCCGTACGACGGCGCGCTGGCTGGGGAGGTGGCGTTCGGCGGTTTGCTGCGGGACGCCGGTGCCCTGGCGCGTCGTCTCGCGCCGTCGATTGCCGACGGCCAGCCACGCTGCACCACGCTGGCCACCGACGGGGAGACGTTCGGGCATCATCATCGGGGCGGCGATCGCACGCTCACCGAAGCGATGGCACAGATCGCCCGTCGAACGGACGCACGATTGATCAACGCCGCGGCACTGGTGGCCCAGTATCCGCCCACACTGGATGCCACGCTGGTGTCACCGTCGTCGTGGAGCTGCGCGCATGGTATCGAGCGGTGGCGTGCCAACTGCGGATGTCGCATCGACCAGCGCAAACCGGCGGCGCAGCAGTGGAGAGGACCGCTGCGCGCGGCGCTGCGCCAGTTGGCCGAGCACAGCGATACCGTGTTCGCCGAAGAAGGGCGCGCGCTGTTTGAACGCGATGTGTGGGACGTGCGTGACCGGTACGGCGATGTGGTGGCGTTTGACGGAGAGGAACTCGCCGGGTTTGTCACGAGCGAGCTGCGCGCCGATGTCGATGCAGATGGCACGCAGCGCGCGCGGGAACTGCTCGAGATGCAGCGCGCCACCCTGCGCCTCTTCACGTCCTGCGCGTGGTTCTTTGACGAGGTGGATCGCATCGAAACGCGGCAGGTGTTGCGGTATGCCGCGCGCGTGCTGGCGCTGTCGGGAATGGCGGGACGCCTGGAGCCGGAGTTCGTCCATGCGCTCGAGGCGGCGCAAGCGATCGCGCCCAACGCCCCGTCCGCCAGCGAGGTGTTCGTGCGATCGGCGCTGCCGCATCACGACACGGCCTGGAGTGTCGCGGCCGGTGTGATCGCCATGGCACACGCCGGCATGTCGATTCCGCGATTCGGCGTGTTCGATCTGTCTGCCACGCCACGTGAGGGCGGCACGCCAGACCAGTGGACGGTGCAACTGACGCATCGGCGCACCGGGGTCGTGACTCTGCTGCATGGTGTCGTCGAGGGTCGAGCGGCCAGTACGCGCGTGACGCTGACTCGGCCGGTATCCGGTGCGACATCAGGCGACGGCGAGCAGCATCAGTTGACGGTTGCCGATATGCCCGAGCGGCTCGCCGAGCGAGCGCTCGAACCGCATCTGCTCGATGATCTCGCGCTCGTTGATGACGCCAACGTGCAGGGTGAGCGGGGTTGATCGCGGCTACTTGGTCCAGACCGAGATGAGTCCGCAGTAGCGTTCCTCGCCCTCGCCGCCGAATTCCAGCGGCTGGCGTGCGCTGCCCGCGAACACCTCGATGCCGAAGATCTCGCTCGGCGGCGGCATCATGGCCAGGTTGGGGCGGCCCGGGAGGATGATGCCATCAATCGACAGGCGAAGCCAACACAGAATCGTCGACATGCGACTCGACTTCGCATAGATGTAGCCGGCGCTGTCCAGCACCTGAAGCGACGGCACCCGCGTGAGCAGCTGCCATGTGCTGGCGGGATTGCGTCGCACAATCTCGTCCTGGCCGATACTGGCGGTGGCATCGCCACGTTCTCGCCGCCGCTCAAAGTCCATGTGTTTCGGCTTGACCGTGCGGTCACCCATCACCCGCACCGTTGCCAGTGTTGGCGTGATCGATCGCTGCAGGACAATCGGAATGGTATTCTCGCCCTGATCGACCTCGACCTGCATGTACCCGGACGCAAATCCCACCTTGCGCGCTTCCACGGTCACATTGCCCGGGGCCACACGCGTCACCGGAATGCGCCCCGCAGAATCGGTGCGCATGCGCACCGGCGCTTCCCCCGGCACCGTCAGAATGATTTGAGCATCGCGAATCGGACGCGCGGCGCTGTCGGCCACGGAAATGACCACGAGCGCGTCACGCGGATCAGCACCAACGGCACGCAGCGCCACGGGCCGCACCACGATGCGTGTGGCGGCAAAGCGTGCACCAGGCACTGCACGCAGTGTGCTTCGCCCGTCGCCAGAACCTGATGTGACACGCACCGTCAACCCGACATCACGTGGCACGTTGCACACCTGCCACGCGCCCAGACTGTCGCTGGTCGTCGACACCGATTGGTCGGCCCACATCAACCGATCGCGGACAATGCTGATCTGCTGCTGCCACCCCAGCCTCACGGCCGCATCACTGACCGGGAGTCCCAGACTGTCGACCACGACGCCGCGCAGATGGACACTCGTGTCGTCGAGGTCGCTGTCACTGCACAACGTGCGCTGCAACATCATGGCCGGCGCGAGCGCAACCGACTGCACGGTGGTGTTCGAAACGGCGATGTTCACGTCAACCGGCTCGGCAGGAATACCGAGCGAGTCCATCAGTGGTGTTTGCACGCGCAGCCGATAGGGTCCGGGAAGCACGGGACTGATGCGCGCCACGCCCGCCCGGTCAGTCAATGCCTCGTAGTCGGTGCCATCGAGCGTCACACGCGCGTTGTGCGTGGAAATGACGGAGTCCGCACTCGTCGTACGCACTTCCAGCGACGCGCCGCTGCCGCGAAAGAGTGCACTGTCGCCTCGCTGCACGCGGGAGACATCGCCGCCGACCAGGCGCACCGCCGTGACGGTGGTCGGTGAGGCCGTGACCGACACGCCGCGGCGCCGTATCGTGGCGGGTGCGGTAACCACCAGTTGCGGCATGCGAATAAACCAGCGATTGATGAGCCACGAGCCGGTGGCGAGTCGCAGGAACTCCACGCGACCGCCCGGCGCGACCTTTTCCGTGACGGCGGGCAGATTGGTGTAGCGATATTCCAGCGATCGCAATTCACTGCTCGCGCGATCAATCCAGAACGTTCCCTCGATATCGCTGATCCGCCGACGCTCAGTCACCGGTCGAAAACCGACGCCAATCTGCCCCGCATGTTCGGCGCCAGGGGGTTCGACACGAAAGCAGTGCATGGCCGCGAACGAATCGGACAGCAGCACATCGGCGTCGGGGGCGTGGAAAACGGTGCCGTCCTCGGCGTCCACCACATAGCCCTGCTCTGCCAACTGGTTCGCAGGCGCGCTGCGAAAGGCATGGGTCGTGACCGTCTTGGTGGACCGAACGCGTTGCTGGCGTACGAACCGTGCGGTCGCATCGAGCGTGCGTTCGTATTCGATCCACTCCGCCACCAGCGGTGCGGCATCGTCGGTCATGCCCGACGCCAGCAGCGCCTTTCGCGCCTCCTCCCACACGCGCGCCACGAGTTCACCGTCCCCGCCGCGCCCTCGACAGACATCGGACCCGCGCACACTCACGGCCGGCAAACTCACCGGAATCGCGGTCAGCACGATACGCAATGTCGTGGTCGTGCCATCGCCGTTCACGGCGAACGGCGGAATGACGGTCGGCTGATACCCCACACGGAGCGCGCGCCCCCGATACATCCCTTCAGACGCGAGGCGGATCGTGAAGGCACCTCGTTCGTCCGTCAGCGCCTTCGCGGACGGGCGCGCAGGCGAGGCACTCGCGTCGGCCGTGGCCGCTGTGCTGCTCGTTGCCGATTCAATCAGGACGATGACGCCGGCGGCAGGCGTGACCCCATCGGGTTGCGTCACCACGCCGCGAACGGTTTGCGCAGTGAGCGTCGAAATCGGCAGCGCAGCCAACACACCACCGAATACCAGCACCATCAACGCGACGCCCCACGACGTGAAACGTGAAGCACCACGCCGAGGAGAGGCGACTGGGGCTGAACCGCCGTGGGAATTGCGCACCACCGACGATCCCACGACGCTCGCGCGCCGTCAAGGCTGGAGCCCTAACGGCTGGAGCCGATAGGGCGAACGTGTCCTTACTTGTTGCCCGGTGCGCTGTCGACCCAGTGCAGGCGGAGTCCGGCGTAGAACTGCCGCGCAAAGGCCGGCGTCCACAGCGACGGCTGCTGATTGAGCGCGTTGTTCACGCCGGTCGACAGCTCGGCGTGCGCGGTCACCATCAATCGCAGCTGGGCATCCAGACTCAACAATGCGCCCTGACGGCCAATGATTCCCGACTCCGTCGAGAACGGGCCCGTGATGGGTGCGCCGCTGGGAATGCCGATGAGCGGCGCGTTGCCGGTATATCGCACCGACAGGTCGGTCGACAACCCGCGCTGCAGCGGCCATTCCCTTGAAGCCGTTGCGCGTGCGGTGTGTGTTGCGCGCCGGGAGAGCGGCAGTCCGGTGCGGAGGTCGCGCGCATGGAGATAGTCGTATCCGACAGTCAGGTCGGCACCACCGGCGCGTACACGCGACGACAATTCGACACCCTGCGTCCGTGCCTGCGCAACATTCACGTTGGCGTAGACCTGATACCCAGCGGCGTTGTTGCCCTGAAAGCGCCAGTCGATCAGACCGTCCACATCGTTGCGATACACCTCGGCGTCGAACGAGAGCGAGGGGCGTGGCGCCCATGCACCGCCGACACTGCTGCTCCAGGACGTTTCCGGACGCAAGTCGGGATTGCCAACCAACGTGTAGCCACCGGCAGGATTGAAGAACGTGTAGCGGATTTCCTTGAAGCCGGGCGCGCGAAAGCCGCGAGCCACGTTTCCACGCAGACGTACCGCATCACGCACTTGCCACGCCAGTCCGATCGACGGATTGGTGGAACTGCCCCACAGCGAACTCGCCGAGTGGCGCGCGCCGGCAGTTACCAGCACAGCGCCTACGGTCCACTGATCACGCGCAAACACTTCCGTCACGCGGTCGCGGGCGCGATCACCGTCCACTTTTGTGGGGGCCACCAGTGATCGATCGGAATGCTGCACGCCCAGGTCGATCGCGTGCGCGGCAATCGTGCGCGTGTAGGCCACGAGATACCGTCCCTGTCGCTCCTCCTGCCGCACGGAATCGGCCGACCCACGAATGGGCAGCAGGCCGCGCGACTGGCGATACTCGTACCCGAACCGTTGTTCGAATGCCCGCAGGCGCACGCGCCCGCCAGCAGCGGAACCTGCCAACTCGACAAACCCCTGACCGCCGCGGCTATCGATGAAGCCGTTGAACTGTGCATCGAGCGGAAAACGCTGCCGTTCCTGCGACCCTTGGGCATCGAGACGCACCGTCCAGCGATCTCCCAGCGCGTAGCGCACATCGGCGCGCACATCGTAGATGCGATTGAACGTCGAACCCATGGCGGCATACCCGGTGACACGATCGGACTGCCGCCAACCACCGGAAACACGATAGCCCATGCGACCCAGTTGCTGGCTTGCACCTAGCGTGGCTTCCTGTCGTCCGAGTCCGCCGCTGCGCACCAATCCGTCGAGCGTCAGACGCGCGGCGGGCGGTGCCTGCACCAGGTTGATCACACCGCCCAATGCATCACTGCCAAACTCGACACTGGACGGACCCTTGGTCACTTCGATGCGTTCGGTGGCCAGTGTAGACAGTCGACCGATATCACGGCTTTCCACAAGCGACCCGGCAACCGGCTCACCATCGACCAGTACCAGCACGCGCGCATCATCGAAGCCACGAATGGAGATCGACGTCTTGGACGGCGGCGACGGCAGTTCCTGCAGGCCCGGAAGCTGACGGAGCAGCTGGCTCGCGGACACCGCGGCAACACGCGCCAGATCGCGCTGCGTCAGCACAGTCACACTGCGTGGCGATTCGCTCGCGCGAATGACGCGCTGTCCCGCCGTGGTGGTGAAGACCGGCAACAGGGTGGCGACGGCATCCATCTCGACATGCAAGGACTCGGCGCGAACGGCAAGACGCCGTACCTGAAACCCCAACGCGCGCACCAGCAGTGAATCGCCGGGCTGCGCGACAATTTCGAATCGCCCCGTTTCATCCGATCGTGTACGGGCCATTGTGCGAAGCACCGTGACTTCGGCCGACACGATACCCGCGCGATCGGCACGGCCCAGCACCATGCCACGCACGGTACGAGACGACCCCCCTGACGTTTGCGCGTGCACGGTGCTCGTCGCGGCGCACATCGCACCGAGACACACCAACGTCAGGACTCGTCGGACGTTGGTCAACGGATCCGCGCGTAACGGATCGTGGGATAGCCGGCCACACCCGTGTTGCTGTAGTAGTCCACCACCTGCACCTTGTATACGCGCGTTCCCGACTTCACCAGATACGTGTTGAATGCCGGGTGCAACCGATCATTGCCCGTCAGGTTGTACCGAAACGGTGCGCTCTTGTCGACCACCGAATTGGGAATCGGCCCCACGAGCTGCGCCAGGTACGATGCGTACAGCGGGGCATCGCTTGCCGTCGTGGCGTTCGCAAACGTGGGTGATGCCGGACCGGGATAAGTCCCGGCGCCGCACGCCGTGTTCAGCGAAATGGCCAACTGGTTTGCAGCGGGATTGAATTGGATGTCCCAGTTGCATCCCGTGGGCGCGGTGACCAACGCGTTGCCGGTCACACTGATCGCCACCGTGGCACCGGCCGGGTTGATCGTGAGCGTCTGCACGGGTCCGAGAGTGCTGCCCGTTTGCACGCGCGATTCAAGCGTCAGTGACAACACCTGGAACTGCGGTGAAAACGAGATCGCGGTGGCGCGGAGCAGCGCATACCCGCCGTTGGCCAGCTTCACCTTCCAGTAGGACGCGGCGTTCGCCGTGGGAATGCCGCTCAGATTGAGATAACCCTGTTTGTTCTCGGTCAGTCGATCGGTCTGGAACAGATTGTCCGCCGGAATCTGTGCATCGCGGATCTGATCAAACGCGGTCAGCGTTCCGGCGGTGCTGAACGCGAGGACCTCGGCGTCACTGGCCGTCTTGCTGTTGTCGAGCGCGAATCCCAGCACGTTCTTGCTGGTTGCCCCCGCGATGGCGGGACTGTTCAGACGCAGCTCGTAGCGACGGAACGCCAAGTCCCAATCCGCCGTGGACGACACCAGACCGCCCGTGGCAAAACTGAAACGCACCAGCGTGTCATTGCTGCTGGCGTTGAGTGGGCCGTACGTGACGATCTGATTGATCGCCGGCTCGGGCGTCTGCCCGTTCGGACCGGTGGGATCGGACTCGGATTCGGAGCAGGCGGAGACACCAAACACGAGCGCCGGCACAACCACGGAAGCGAAGACGCTGCGACGTGCGCGCGTCGGAATAGAGCGAAGTGTAGACATACGCGGAGGCTAGCGACCGACAACGGACCTCGCGATCCGTAGTTGTCCGAGGAGCCGATGGGGAGAAACCCCTACCGCGTTGTACGGGTACCCGACAATGACATGCTGAAGTCGCCGTGCGTCTGCGGTGTGTCACCGCAGACGCACCACGATTCACGGCACCGACTGTCCGCGCACACTGCCCAATGGCGCCCCGGGCAGGATCGCACTCGATCCTGCGGGTGTGGCCGAGATGGAGGCATCCACACGATGCAACGGTTCAAGCGGCGGACCCAACGTCGGCTCGCAGACACCTTCGGCCGTTTCGCGAATCAGCTGGTCCACGACAGCCCGGAGATCTCCGGTACGCGCATACGTGGCGAGCTGCCGCTGCGCACTCGACCCTTCTTCGAGAATCTTGAAGGCGTATTCAACTTCCTTGCGCGTGCCGAGTTCGTCGAGCACGTCATCGAGAAACCACTCGACGAGTTCACGAATCAGCACGGGCGCCGGCATCTCTTCTTTCTTGCCGAAGTCGATCAACTTGCCGCTCAGGCCCCAGCGCACCGCACGCCACTTGTTTTCTTCGATCAAGTCCTGCGCGTACACACGAAACGTGAGATTGTCGCGACGCAGCTTCCACATTTTTGCCACGACCGCTTGCAGGATCGCGGCGACACAGATGGCCTCATCCACGCGTGTGTTGACGTCGCAGATGCGGAACTCCAACGTGGGATAGACATGGTGCGGACGCACGTCCCACCAGATCTTCGAGCCGTCGGGGATGCTGCGTGTTTTGACGAGCGTGTCGACCAGATCTTCGTAGTCGCTCCACCCCTGCAGAATGCGCGGCACACCTGTGCGCGGGAAATTCTTGAAGACGATGCTGCGATACGAATGCAGTCCGGTGTTGCGGCCAAACCAGAAGGGCGAGCTGGTGGAGAGACAGAGGATGTGCGGCAACACGTACCGCGCCGCGTTCAGGCAGTCGATGCGGAATTCCGGATCCTCGATGCCGACGTGCACATGGGTGCCGAAGATGAGCAGGCGATGGGCGAGGTCCTGCAGCTCCGCCTTGACGCCGAGGTACCGCTCCTTCGGCGTCATCTCCTGATTCATCCAGTTGGAGAACGGATGCGTCCCCGCCGACGCGATCGTCAGGCCGTGTTGCTTGGCCGCCTTGATGACCAGACCGCGCAACGTCGTCAGTTCGCCGCGCAGCTCGGCAATCGAATGACAGACTTTGGTGCCGATCTCCACCTGGCACTGGTGCAATTCGGCTTTGACGTCGGCGAGGACGGCGTCGTCGCTCGTCACCAGCGCATCGAACCCGGGCGTGAGGTCACGCGTGACGGGATCGATGATCTGGTATTCTTCTTCAATACCGACAGTGAGACTGGGTGCCCGCATGCGTCCTCGCTGGTCTAGGCCGAACCCACGAATTATCCCTGCGTGGCGTGCACCACGGTGCGCGCCGTTCCATGCTTCTGCGCCCAAGCAACCGATGCCCTGATAAAGCCGCCAAACAAATGGCGGATGTGCGGGTCGGCCATCTCGAACACCTCGGGATGCCACTGCACACCAATCAGAAACGCATCCGTCTCGCCTTCGACGCCTTCGATCAGACCATCCGGAGCAACCGCCGAGGCGACGAGACCGTTCCCCAGCACCTTGATGCCCTGGTGATGCATGCTGTTGACGGGCACCCTCGGCGATTCCAGAAACTTGCCGAGTTTGGTGGTGGTGACCACGTCGACCTCATGCGCCAGATGATCGCGCTCGAAGCCGGCTGTTGGGAAGTAGTCGTGCTTCTGAAACGCACCATCCTGCGACGCCAGATCCTGCCAGAGCGTCCCGCCGGCGGCGACGTTGATGACCTGCAAGCCGCGGCACAGCCCGAGCACCGGCTTGCCGTCCTCCATCGCCCAGCGCGTGAGCTGCAGCTCCACCCGATCGCGTGCGGGGTCGAGATTCCCGCACTCCGGACGCACCGCCTCGCCGTATTCCGCAGGATTGATGTCCACGCCGCCCGGAATGAGAATGCCGTCCAGGCGTTCGTAGATCTCGCGCAGCGTCACGAGATCGTCGTCGAGCAGCGGAATCATCCACGGCACGGCGCCCACCATCGTCGCGGCGAGAAAGTAGCGCTGATTCATCACCCACGACGCCGGCAAGGCCGGCGGAATACCGTCGATGGAATGCAGCGTTTGAGTCGTCAGCCCGATCACCGGGCGTGAGAACGCGGCCATCACCGCTCCTCGACGAGAAATGTTGGCACGTTCGAGCCTCCACCAGCAGTCACGTTCAGTAACGGATCCGTTGCGATCCGAGTCAGGCATCCCGTCATCAGCGCCCCGTCCACCAGGAAGGGCGCGGTATCCAGCATACGCTCGCCAAAGTGCAGACCGTCTTCCACCCAGGCGGGCCAGATCTCGCTTGGGACTTCGACCCGTTCCTGCACGATAAACGGTTCATTGAGCGCCGCGCGAATGGAGGCCTGCCAGACGTCATCATCGACGGTCCAGCCGAGCACGATGCCCTTCCCGCCGTATTCGTCGTTGGGCTTGAGCACCATGGTTTCGCGTCGTCCGGCGATGAACGAGAGCAGATCGACCTGCTCGCCGCCGTACGTCGTGGAGCGCTCTTCGACGACCCGCGTCCACGGCACGTGCGCCGCCACGGCCGCCTGCTGCGCCGGGGTCAGCAGCGGCGCCTGACGCTCATCGGAGACGACCGCCAACGACGCCTTCTTGTGGAGCAGCTTGCAGCGGAATGGATTGACCATGCAGACGGCACGATCGCGCACGGCGCGCACCACCGGCGAGTCGAGACCCTCGCGCGAGACCAGCTCGTCGATCAGGACGCGCTTGTAGATCAATGAGACGGGGCGCCCGCCAACCGTGAGCCGGCCTCCCGTGTAGACGGCGTCCCGGGGATCGCCGATAAAGGCGTCGATCCCGATGGCCGCGAATTCGCGCACAAACAGCTCGAACTCGCTTCGTGTCGGGACTTCAGCCCAATCGAGAATGCAAAGGCTCGGGCGTTCGCGGACCCCGCGAAACTGGTGATACGCATCCAGCAGCGCGTGGATCACCGAGGGGGCCGCGGGGATCGGCAGCACCGCATGGGTGCGGGAGAACTCGTGCATGGCGGGCAGCGCCAGCATCACCCGCGACAGCGCGTCGTTGTACGCGGCGCCCGCCGGGGTCTCCGCATTGTACTCGGTGAACTTGAGTCCGTTTTCGCCCGCGGCAAAAAACGCATCCAGTCGCGAGGTGGGGCTGGCGACCGGAAAGCCCGGATCGTCATGGATGATCTGCTCTTCCCACGCGGTCAGCCCGAATTGTGCCCGGAGAGCGGCATCGCTCATGGCCGCCACCCGCACGGCTTCGAACGCGCTGCCAACCAGTGCGCAGGCGCGCGCGATGTGCCGGTACTCGCCGGTGGTCAGGAAGCGCGGACGCAGCACGCTACAGAGCGCGCGGTCACCAAAAAACAGCCCTTCGGTTCGCAGCAAGCGCTCGAGGAGGTCGGCCGACGCAATCGCCGTATCGCCTCGACTCAGCGCGTCGTGGTAGCGGGCAATGGCACCCGTGCCCATGGGCGGCGCTCCGGTTATCGCGTCGGCGCGGCGCCGGACGCCTCGCCGATCACGGGTCCACGGGGCATCGCGGGACGCGGCGCCGTCGCCAGCGCAATCGCCATGTCCGCCATGTGCTCGACCACCCATTCGAAGTAGCTGGGTGTGAGCGAATAGATGTCCATGTCGGGTGCCGGATTCATGAAGTCGATGGCGTAGGGAATGCCATCGCGGACGGCGAACTCCACGGTGTTCATGTCGTAGCCGAGCTCGCGGCAGAGCGTGCGTGCATCGGCCACACAGCGGTCCTCGATATCCTTGGGCAGGTACCCAGGGTCCGGGATGTACTTCCGCTGACGTGGATCGTACGGCATGGGCAGCACGTGCTCGCGGCCCAGCACCATGCATCGCACGTAGAAGTCCCACTTGATGAACTCCTGCACCACCATCGTCAGCAAGCCGCTGGTGTTGTAGTGGTGGAGGAGTTCTTCCATGGAGTGACAGACGTACACGTCGCGCCAGCCGCCGCCATGGGCGTCCTTGAGCACGCAGGGAAAGCCGATATGCTCGGCCACGGCCCGCCAGCTCAGTGGGTAGGCCAGGTTCCGCAGCGACTCCGAGTGCGAGATACCCGGGATGTAGTCCTTGTTGGGCAGGACCATCGTCTTCGGGTGCGCGACGCCCATCTGGGTGGCCATGGTGGCGTCGTAGAACTTGTCATCGGCCGACCACATGAACGGATTGTTCACCACCGTCACGCCCATGCGGGTCGCATGCTTGAGGAAGGTTCGGTAGAACCCGACCTCGTGCGAGATGCGATCAATGATGAGGGTGTACGGGACAGGCTGCGCCATGCGGGTGGCGTCGAGCTTGATGTAGTCGGCGGAGACGCCAGACTGGCGTTTGGCGACGGCTTCGAGAAAGGCCGGGGGAAAGGACCACTCCCGCCCGACCAGCAATCCGATCCGGGGTTCGACTGACACGTTGGGAATTCTCCAGAGTGAGACGCACGGAATGCCGCAGAATGGTGAATTCGGGCAGACCTCGCCATAGGGCGTACGAATTCCAGATCATGGAAATGCCATGCTGCTGGTACGGAGTCGAACCAATAACCGCGTGTTAGCAATCAAGAAAACAGCATATTTGTGACTTGACCGTGTGTGGATAAACGACCGTACCCGGCCCCAAAACACAAGCCATGGATGAGGGCATTTGTCCACATCGGCCAAGGGCGCACACGACGACACGAAAGGCACTTACCCACTTATCCACACAGTTACAAACACCTATCCACAACCATATCAACAACTTAGGGCACATGTATCGTATTGCGTGCGCGGCTCAATCGTCATAACATCACCGCCCGCCGACAATACAAATCGGCGCATCGTCACGTTCCTTCTCCGTCTTGGAATCGACCATGCAAGTCGTCGCCTGCAATGCGCCTCTCGGATCGCTCGAGCCTGCTCCCCTCACGTCCCTGCCGATGGACGACGAAATGGGGAAAATGCAGCTGCGCGCGTTCTGGGGAGAGGACGATGCGTACTTCGTGCAAGCGTGCGCGGGGAGCGACGCAGGGGCCGATGTCCAGTGGTACCGCATCGACGCGGGCGAAGTCCTGCCGACTGGCACGATGGAAGAGCGCATGGCGATCGCGCGCCTGCTGTCGGACATCACCCCGATCGGTGGCGGCCGGGTGGCCTTTCCGATCGGCAGCACGGGTCGCCGATTCTATCGGGTCTGGCGGACCGGATCGAGCGACAAGGGAAGTCGGACTAAAATCCTGGCAGTTCGAGCTGCGCGGTCACGCCGCCTGCCAGCGTAACGCCGGCAGCCTGCAACCACGCCAGCAACAGATCTTGTCCGTGATCCCCGGCCAGGGCGGAGCGCGCCGCGCTCAGATGGAGCTTGAACTCCGCGGAGACATCCGGCAGCGTGCGACGGAGCACGGCCACGGTGAGGAGTTCGGTCGCGTCTGCCAGATGGCGAATGGCGAACTCGTTCATGCGAGCGCGCAGGGCACTCGCGTTGAGCACCTTGGCCTCTCCCGGGACTTCGTGATCGGCGCGTCGTTCGCGGAAGACCGCGAGCCGCGTGCGGGTCGCGGAAATGGTGGGCAGTTCATCGCCGGCATGTTCGGGGATGACCGCCACTGGAGCCCCCAGCAGTCCGAGCCACGCCATCCACAGGGTACCGCGCGCGTAGGGTTCCCACGGCTCGTGCTCGAGCTGGTGGGAGACTTGTCGGATGGTGCTGTCGACACCGGAACGCACCTCCCACCAAGTCAGGAACCCATCGGTCTGACGGGAGACCAAGGCCAGCGCACCGAGCCGCAGCGCCCATTTGACGGCCAGTTCGCCGTCGTCGAGGGGTGGACGCAGGGCGGCACTGCAGCGGAAGGCTCTGGCGGCTCCCAGCGCGAGCACGGCCTGCGCCAGATCACGCACGGCGTTGGGAACGGGCTGAAGTGCCGCCTCGAGATGACTGAGTGCGGCGAGTTCGTAGGCGGTGCCCAAGAGTGCCAGCCCGTCGGCAATGGGCTCGCCCAGTCCGTCTCCGGCGACAAGCGACGCCGCCTCCGCTCGTTCGAGCAAAAGCGCGCGTCGTTCCGCGGGAATGGCAGCGACGGCCCAATGCTCGTCGAGCGTCGCTCTGGCCAACTTGGCCAGATCACGCGCCGCGAGATCGCGCTCTGCTGCGGGGCTGAGCACCTGCATACCGCCGCCTCCAAGGGAGGGGTGGATCTGGATCCCTGTCGCTTCGACGGACGCCGGGGGTGGCGACCGATCGACCACGCCCTCGCCGTGCCTCGGCGACGATCGCATCGGCGATCACCGCGAAGCCAGCTCGGGTACTGCCGAGCTCGGTAGTTCTGTTCGGCGCCAGGCGCCGATCGCGCAAGAGAAGCTACGGCAAGCGGTTACAACCGCCTCTGCAACAACGTTCCGATACTGTCGCATTTATGTAACAGACCACGTCCTGTCAAGGTCTGTTGAACGATTTTCCGGAGAAGCACCGGTGGGTTTTGAGTCATCACGCGCCGCACGTCGGCGTCTCGCGGCCATCGCCGCGACCAACAAGCGGGTGCAGGAAGCGCTCTCACCGTCGGCATTCCCCGGGCTCTTTGAGCGTGAATCAGACGAGCTGCAGGACGCCGCAGGATTCATGAGCAGCCGAACGCAGGCGTCGGAACTGCAGGAACAGCTCGATGTGCTCGCGCAGGATATCGTGGCCACACCCGGTGCTGGCGGCGCGCTGCTTGCCGCCTACGCAGCGCAGGCGCGGGCACTGACCATGGTCGTGGAAGCGGCGCGCCGCGCCGGCGGCGCTCCCCTGCCCGCTGCTGTCATCGCGGCGGCCGAGTCGGCCTTGACGTCACAGACCGCATTCTCGGGGCTGCCGCTCATCTAAGACGTTTCACGACAAACGCACACGCGCAAGTGGCCCACCCACTGCGCGTTACGACGCCGACGTGAGTCGGTGTCGACAGGTCCGGGGACGGCAGTGACGCCCCCGGACCTTGTCGTTGTCCACTGCCTATTGCAGAGCCCGCTTGGTCTCTGCATCTCCAGAATTGCGGGTTCCGGTTTCTGGAATCGCGGAGACGCGTCTGCGCCTTCCCCAAAAGAAATGAAGATGGGCCCCTAAGCGGGCTCTGCCGACGTCGCGCCTCGGCGCCTCTGCGCCTCGGCGACACAGCAGTTCGTTTGCCTCGAGCACCTCAGCGCACCCCAGGCTCTCGCCGTTCGTGAGCGTGTGAGGGATGGGAGCCAAACATCTGAACGCGAAGCGCGCGGAGGCACACGAGGAACGGCGAACAGCTTTACCGCAGAGTCGCAGGGGCGCGGAGGCCCGGGACGGACAGGTGGTTGCGGTTTCCCAAAGTCCTTTCTTGGAATGGCTCCGCTCCTGCCGAAAGTACGACTCTGCGCCTCTGCGCCTCTGCGACAAAGCAGTTCCCTGTGCCTCGAGCACCTGGCTCTCGCCTGTTTACGAGAGTGTGACGGATGAGAGCCAAACGTCTGAACGCGACGCGCGCGGAGGCACACGAGGAACGGCGAACAGCTTTACCGCAGAGGCGCAGCGGCGCGGAGGCTCGGGACGGACAGGTGGTTGCCGTTTCCCAACGTTCCTATTTGGAATGGCTCCGCTCCTGCCGAAAGCACGACTCTGCGACTCGGCGCCTCTGCGACAAAGCCGTTCGTTTGCCTCGAGCACCTCAGCGCACCTCAGGCTCTCGCCCGTTCGTGAGAATGTGAGGGATGAGAGCCAAACGTCTGAACGCGAAGCGCACGGAGGCACACGAGGAACGGCGAACAGCTTTACCGCAGAGGCGTAGGGGCGCGGACGACCGGGACGGACAGGTGGTTGCCGTTTCCCAACGTTCCTATTTGGAATGGCTCCGCACTTGCCGAAAGCACGCCTCTGCGCCTCTGCGATTCCAAAAAACAAGAATCGCGGAGGCGCGGAGGCCCGAGCCGCTGAGACGCCTCTGTCAGACGGGACGAACTGTGCGGCGGGAGGCGAACCATCCGGCCGACCACCACAAGACGCCGAGTGCGAGCACGGCTAGGGTGATCAGCTTGCCGCGTTCGTAGCGCGGGCTCGTAAACGCCAGGGTGACGGCCTTCGCGTTGGCTGGAAGCGTGACACCGATCAGCGATTCGTTGACCCGTCCGATGGAGGCGGCGGCCCCATCGACCGTGGCGGTCCAGCCCGGATAGTAGTTCTCCGAAACAACCAGCGCCGCGCCGGCGGGAACCGGACCATCGATGCGGAGTGACATGCGACCCGGTGCCCACGACGTGCTGCTGACGGTGGTGGCGAGTGGCTCGGGAAGCGTGGTTGGCACCGGCGACGTCGGCAATCCCGACGCTTGATCGGCCAGCGCCACGCGACGCACGTCAAACCCGGCGTCGAGCAGCGTGGGGACGACCGCGGCCGAGTCGACACCCACAAGAGCCGGAACCACCCAGGCCAGCGGGTGCGTGTCGGGAAATTTGTACAGATACGCCATGTTGCCAGCGGCGTTTCTGACGGGCCCGGCCACGAGTGTCATGTCGGGAATGGGAGCCTTGGGACCGTTGGCGTACAAATACTGGATGTTCAACAGCCGCCAGAGGTTGGGATTGCTGATGTGCAGCTCCTCCTGATCCCATCCGGTGAGCAGTTGGTACCGACCGAGTTCGTTGCCGTGGTATCCAAACGGCGTCCGGATGCGGTGCACCATGAACCCCGTCGCGCGCCCGTCGCCGCTGCCAAAATACGGGTCGCGACGTGTGCCGCCCAATTCCTGAATGGCCAGCGGCAGAACACGCCCTGGCTGCTCGATCTTGGTCAGGTAGTCGGTGATGGCGTCGCCGGCATAGAGCTGCGCAGCGGGCTCGGAGAACTGCCAGTAGTTCCGCGCGATCGACCAGCTGTCGACGGTGAGCACCGCCGCGAGCGCCCAGGCGCCGACCTGCCGGGTGATGCGGCCGGTTGTGACGCCCAGCAACAGCAGCGCCGTCACCGCGACCACCGCCAGGGAACGCCACGCACCCAGTGCGAGCGCGGCCGCGTTTTCTTCCACCCGCGCCTCGCGTCCGGGGATTGCAAATCCTCGCGCCAGCGTGGTCAGACCGCCGGTGGCACCGAGCAGGGCGACCACCCCGGCAAACACCCCCCACACGGCGAGATACACCAGCAATCGGCTGCGCGCGACGCGCCCACTCAACACCCGGTCGGCGCCGATCGCGGCCAGCACGGACAGGCAGAAGGACACGATGTACAGCATCGTACTCGGTGCCCGGAAAAACGATGTCCCCGGCACCAGGGCGTAGACGAGCTTGTAGAACGGTGTATTGCCGCCGAGCGCCCAGAGCACACTCAACAGCAGTGCGCCGGCCCAAAACCACTGCATCCGACGAGAGACCACCGCCGCGCCAAACGCGAGGCCGGCACACATCAGCACCACCACGCCGAAGTATTCGCTGTGCAGGTGGATGCCGTTGGCCCCCGAGTAGTTCATGAGCATGCCCGAGAACTGCGGCAGATACCCGTTGAACAACTCCTCTGTCGGCATCGAGTACGATACCGCGTGGTCCCATCCCTTCCCGCCCGCCCGGGGCGACCACGGGGTGTACTCGAGCAACGGCCAGAACTGCACGGCGCCACCCAGCATCCCGAGACCCACCGCGCCGCCGGCAAATACCAGGCGACGTGCTCGCGTCGCGGCCGGGAGGACCTGACTCAGGCCGTCGGTGGACAGCGTGAGAAACAGCGCGTACGCCCCGGAGAGGATCAGCAGATACTGCAGGAGCTGCGGGTGTGGCGTCAGGACGGCCAGCGTGACCGACACCACGAGTCCCCCCCATGCCCAGGCACGGCCGTCTCGCACACCGCGGTGCACGAAAAAAAGTACCAACGGCAGCAACGCCGAGACGAACAGCTTGCCGTCGTGGCCCGGCGATACGAGACCCGCCACGTTGCCGCCCAGCATGTACCCTAGACCACCAAGCAGACTGGCCTGAAAGCCCAGCCCCAGAGCGCGCCGCAGGAACAGCCAGGTGAACGTGCCGGCGAGCCACAAGTGGATGATGAACCCCCACGTCATGGCGACGTCGGTGGGCATGATCCATCGGAGCAGAAACGTCGGATAGAACTCGTCGCCGTGCATGGCGGCGACGTAGGGCAATCCGCTGAACAAATACGGATTCCAGAGCGGGAACGTCCCGGTCTCCTTGAGCGTCGTCGCCGCAAAGTCGCGAAACGCGAAGCCGGCGATGTACTGATCGCTGTTGGAGTTGACAAGAAACTGTCCGCTAAGCGCGGGATAGCCGAGCATGAGCGTGACTACCGCGAACACGGCAAGCGCGATCAGTACCTCATACTTCCCTTCACGAGATCCAGCGTCGGTGGTCATCACGGTCCGCGAATGGTGGGCTTCGTCTCGGCGGGCGCATCCTCGAGTGTCTGCAACACGTCTCGCCACGAGAACTTCTTGCCGGAGCCCAGCACCCAGTAGTTCATCCACGCCATCTCGGCCTGACTTTTCACGAGACGGTTGCGGGCGTCGGGGATTCCGTGTGAGGCACCGGGATACATGAACAACTCCGTCGGCACACCAAGGCGCTTGAGCGCCATGTGCAGCTCGACACTTTGCGGACTCGGCACGCGCGGGTCACCCTCAACGACATGAATCATCGTGGGTGTCTTGGCGTTCTTGATGTACTTGATGGGTGACTGCTTCCAGTACGCATCAAAATCGTCGTACGGCAGTTTGTTGCCGAGGTAGTACTGGC
The DNA here is from genome assembly GCA_017991005.1 of Gemmatimonadaceae bacterium. Taxonomy (GTDB): domain Bacteria; phylum Gemmatimonadota; class Gemmatimonadetes; order Gemmatimonadales; family Gemmatimonadaceae; genus Gemmatimonas. The sequence goes on from JAGNMU010000001.1 coordinate 44,343, forward strand.
GATTGCGCTGCACATCGCTTTGCGCGTACATCGAAATCCAGTTCGAGGTGCCGGCGCCGGACGAGATGCCTTTGAAGCGATTGGTGTGTGTCAGGATCCAGTTGGACCAATGTCCGCCAGCGCTCCACCCCAGGACGCCCATCTTGGTCGAGTCGACCATGCCCTGTGCGATCAAGGCGTCAACGCCGGTCATGATGTCGTCGAAGCCCGGCGCGAAATAATTGCCGACGATGCCGTTCTTGTGCGCTTCGCCGTAGTTGGTGGAGCCGCGGTAGTTGGGCTTGAGCACCATCCACCCCTGCCCTGCGTAGGTCTGCGCGCCGTAGCCGCCATTGAAGCTGAGCAGGTCGGCGCCAGCAGGGCCACCGTGAATGGCCACAATCAGCGGATACCTCGTGCCGGGGACGTAGCCGACGGGTTTGACCAATACGCCGCCCACTGTCTTTCCGTCTTTCGATTTCCAGGTGATTTCAGACTCTTCCCCGAGTGCCACCTGTTCGCGAATCCACGGATTGGGATCCGTCAGCGCAATCCACTTCTCTCGCGAGGCCACATCATCGATCGACGCCACCGTGAAAATGGTGGGCGGCGTCGTCGGGTCGGAGTAGTTGAGAAGGAGGCGGCGGGTATCGGCGTCCTCGCTCACCGACAGCGCTGCCTTCACGTTGGTGATCGGGCGTGCCTTTCCGCTGGTCACATCGAGTGCAAACAGCTGCGTGGTTGCGCGCCATCCATCATTGAAAAAGATCGTCTTGCTGTCTCGCGACCACCAGCCGACCGTCACATCACCATCCAGATCGCCGAGCTTGCGCCACGAACCACCCTTGTCAGCGACCGCGCGGAGATAGACACGCGCATTTTTCAT
>JAGNMU010000091.1 GCA_017991005.1 Gemmatimonadaceae bacterium
ACGCGGGGAACGAGACACCGGCCACGCCCGACGCAATACTGGTCAACTTGGTGGACAACGGACTCATCGTGCTGGCCAGAATCGCCCACGCGCCGTACGTCGCCAGTGTGGCACGATACCGGTCGATCTGCGCCGTGGTCACACCCAGCCACTCCGCCACGGGACCCTGCAGCAGCGACTGCGCTGACGATCCGACGATGTATAGCAGCACACTGCCAATCAGCGTGCCGGCGGTGGCAAGGAGCGCGAGGACATACGCGCGCTGTGGTCGGGCGATCGCCAGCGGCAGAAAAAAGACGTCCACGAAGCCCGGAAAAATGCAGCCTTGCAGCAGTCCCCACGCAAACACGACCGATCCCGACCACCCCGCGTCGGCCCATCGCTGCAGCCGTGCAAAGATGCGTGGCACCAGTGGGGTCTTGGGCGAGGGCATGCGGCAATCTACGATACACGCGACGACGGGCGAAGCGTTGGGCCGGACGCGCCGGATCCCGACTGGTCCGCGGCGCGCCGCACCGAGAGATTCCGGCATGAACTTTCTGACCCGCATGGCGATCGGCGCACTGGTGGGACTCGGCGCCTGCAGCAGTATCACCGGCCGAAGCGCCGCACGCTGGACCGTGTCGCCGTCGCTTGCCGATACGGTACGCACGGAAGTGCTCGCGCCCGGCGTGCGACTGCATCACCTGGTGCGGCTCACCACGCCGCTGCGCGCACACGTGCTGGATATCGATCTCCGCTCGTGTGTCGCCATGCGGGCGATCAAAGGCGGTGGCACGGCGGTTGGCCGCAAGACCACCACCGAACTCCTGCAGTCGCTGCCGGCGACGGAACGCGCGATTGCTGCGGTGAACGCGGACTTCTTTCTGTTCGCGCCGCCGGGTGTGCCGGTGGGAGCATTCGTGGAAGAGGGGCACCTCCTGTCCGGCCCCATCGAACGCCCGGTGCTCGCCTTCGATGACCAAGGCCGTCCGTTCATCGGACGCCTGACGGTGCAGGGCACGCTTACGACCTCGCGCGTGACAATACCGGTGAGCAGTTGGAATCGCCCGTCGCCCAACGCGGTCGGTCTTGTGGACGCCGCGTGGGGCCAAGCGCTTGACAGTCTGTCTCGACCGGGTGCATTGGCGCTGGTGCCGAGCGATGCTCGCGCCGCCGCCGCGCGCCGCCGCTATCGGGTGAGTGCGCTCCCCGTCGCGCACACTGGGCAGGCGCTCGGCGATACGCTGATGCTGGTGGGCAGCGCGCGCGCATCGGTGCTGGTGGGTGATACCGTGACGGTGTCACTCGCGCTCGCGCCACTCATGCCGGTGAACGCGGTCGGTGGCTTCCCACTGCTGGTGCGAGACAGTGTCATTGTGCCGACGGTGGACACCGACGGCGCCGTGAGTTTCCGCGGCGTCAATCCACGCACCGCCGCAGGGTTCGCCGCGAACGGACGACGACTGTTGCTGGTGGTGATCGACGGACGACAGGCCGGGTTCAGTGCCGGCACGACCATTCGCGAAACGGCGGCGCTTTTGCGCGACCTCGGCGCACGTGAGGCCGTCAATCTCGACGGTGGTGGCTCGACGGCGATGGTGGTGCGTGATGCGACGACCGGGCAAACGCGGGTTGTGAACAAGCCGTCCGATGCCACGGGCGAACGCCCCGTGGCGAACGCGTTGGCGGTGCTGGGGCGCTGCGGGCGGTCGTAGCGGTGCGTTTGCGACGTGCGACGTGCGACGTGCGACGTGCGACGTGCGAACTGCTACGCGCTGGAATCGGCAGCGAGCACCAGCCGTTCCAATTTGTCAAAGCTCTGCCCCCATCCCATCGGCGCGCCCATGCGATAGTACGCGTCGCGGTCCGCGTTGACCTCAAAGAACTGCGACACCGTCATCGTGGTTGCCGCGCCGTTGTCAGTCTCTTCGAGTGTCACGGTCAACTCCGATGCGCCGCCGGGTTCACCCGTCGGTGTATCGCGAAAGCTGTCCACCATCGCGTGCCATGCGGCGTTGTGTGCGGCGGGGTTCATGGTAAACACGAGCCGCGACGGCGGCGCCACCTCGCGATACGCGCCGGACAGTGGATAGTCCGCACCATCCGGCGCCCGCATCACCACGCGATACACACCGCCATCTCGCACATCCATCTCGCACAGCGAGACGTCCGCGTCGGTTGGCCCCCACCACTGCGACAGCAGCGCTGACGTGGTCCACGCGCTGTACAGCGTCGCGCGCGGCGCCGCGATGGTGCGGCGAAAGATGATGCGCTGCCGCTCCATGCGGATGTCGGTGTTGCCCACTACAGCGTATCCAGGCCTTCCTTCCCGATCACCGGCGCCCACGGCAGCAATTCGTACTGCGCGAGTGCGCGCTTCGTGAATGGATCGCCGTCACGGATTGCGTCGAGCGCCGCCGTCCCTTCTTCGTCAGGCACGCGCAACAGCAGCACCCCGCCAAAGCGCGGATCGACAGGCCCCGATACCAGCAGGCGTCCCGCCGCCTTGAGTTCGCGCAGATACGCGCGGTGCTCATCCACGTGCGGAGCGATGTCTTCAAACACGCGGCGATAACGAATGATGGCGATGGCGTACATGGGTGCGTCAGAGCAGTGGGTGGAGTAATACGCGGGACATCTTCAACTTACACTCTTCCGCTTCAGCCAGCGATCCAGCCACTCCCGTTCGTGCATCATCCGATGGATCTGGTTCCAGGACCCACTGATGCTGTGCGGCATCCCCTCGTACCGGATGATCTTGGCGGGGACGCCGTTCTTCTTGAGCGCGACAAACATCTGCTCCGCCTCGGAGAACGGCACACGCTCGTCGATCTCGCCGTGAATGAACAACGTCGGCGTGCGCACACGGTTGGCATACGTCAGCGGTGACTGACGAATCATGATGTCGCGCGCCCGCGTTTCCCACGGTGTACCGAAGAACTCGGTCTCCTTGGTGCGCGCGATATCGGCGGTGCCGTAGTCACTGACCCAGTTGACGATACCAGCGCCCGGGATGGCAGCCGCAAAACGGTCGGGATATTGCGTGATCAGCCAGTTGCTCATGAATCCGCCGTACGAATGCCCGACGGTGGCCACCTGCGCGCGATCGATGGGATAGCGCGCAATGGCATAGTCCACGCCGGCCATCACATCCTGCCCGTCCTTGTCACCCCACGCGCCCCATGTGCCCCACAAGAATTTCTCGCCGTATCCGGTGCTGCTGCGGAAATTCACCTTGAGCACGAAGTACCCATTGGCGGCAAAGTACTGGCTCTTGAAGTCGAAGGCGTAGCCGTCGGCGGAGTGCGGACCGCCGTGATTGCTGAGTACGAGCGGGTACTTCGTCCCATCGGTGCGGTACCCATGCGGATACATCAGTCAGCCTTCGATGGGTGTGCCGTCGGCGCTCGTGAACTGCAGACGTTCGGCACGACTGAAACCGACCTCACGCACCAGATCGGCATTGACGTTGCTCACGCGGCGTTCATTCGAGCCGTCGATGCGCGCCACGTAGACATCGCTCGGCGCTTCAATCGACGAGACCGTGTAGGTCATCGAGGCAAACGCACGGTCGAAACTCACGCTGGCGATGCGGCGCTCTCCCGTGGTCACCTGCTGCACGGGGCCGCCACTGGCCGGCACACGAAACAGATGGGTGGTGCCACCCACGCCGCCCATGAAGTACACAAAGCGCCCGTCAGGACTCCACGTGGCGTTCGTCGGGAGGTAGTCCCAGTCGGCCGTGAGCATCCGCTCGGCGCCGCCGTCCGTCGGCACGATCGCCAAGTCGGTCGCACCGCCATGATTTAGTTTGCGCGCGATCACCGCGTTGGTGGAGAGTCGGCGCGTGTACAACACACTGCGACCATCCGGAGAAAAGACCGCGCCCGAATGGTCCACCTCAGGATCGCGTGTGAGCATACGTGCGGAACCGTCGAGACCAACGGTGAACACCTGCGAGGCGTCGTAGTGGCGTTCGTCGCGATATCCCGAGTCGGCCGTGAACACCAACCGCGTGCCGGCGGCGTTCCACTGGACATCCTCGGGCCGCAACCCCAGTCGTGTCAGCTGCTGCTCGCGCGCGCCATCGACCAGAAACAATTCTTGTACCGGCGCCACGAATGGGTTGGTGCGGTCCGGGATCGGTGCGCGCTGGCCATCAGCCTGAAAATTGAGCCAGTCGAACTGCACGCCTTTGAATCGCGCGTCGTGACGCTTCTCGAAGTCGGTGCGTGCAAGCGCTGGAGCGATGGCTGGCGGCATGTCGCGAAGCAGCGCGAGACGACCACCTACCGGAGCTGGCAGTCGGCGTTCGCCTCGCGGCGCCTCGTCAACGGCCGGTGCCACCGACAGTGAATCCGGGACCGTGGGATCGAATCGCCACTGACGTCCCCCACTCCGAAACTCCAGCATCGCCCCCGACCACTGCGGCGCGGAGGCATTCATGTCGACTTTCGACACGCGCCGGGCAGCCTGCGCCCCATCGGCCGAGGCGAGCCAGATCTCACTCGGTTCCGCGTTGTTGGCTTCGAGCCGCGACGTGACGGCGTACGCCACCCACCGTCCGTCTGGCGAGATGCGCGGCGCACCCACCGAGCGCACCCGATAGAAATCCTCGAGAGCCACGGCGCGACCGCGCGCTGCGGCACTCGCGGATTGCTGCGCCGTTGCCGGAGCCGTCGTGGTGACAAAAACGGTCAGTCCAATGAGCAGCGCTTCAGCGCGCGTTTGCCGCCGAACACGGGTAGGCAACATCGATCTCACTCGTCGCGTTGGGAGTACGCATGGAGCGCCGCGGCAGCGCGGGCTCGTGGCAACCCCAAAGTGCGCCTTCTCCGCGGTACCCGCCAGCAGTGTGCTCGCCCTCGCATCGCGAAGCGTGAATCGCGGAGACGCAGAGGCGCAGAGCCCCGTGTCAGTGAGGCACGGGCAGTTCCCCAAAAAATCATTGGATTGGCCCCGCACCCGCCGCAAGCGCGCCTCTGCGCCTCTGCGCCTCTGCGCCTCTGCGATTCAAACACATGACCCCGACGCGCACACAGGCCCTGCGGCGATCCCAACGCGACGGCAACGCTACCCCCGCAACTACCCGAGCGCCTCGCGCAGTGCCAGCCACGGCATGAGCACGCAGCCGTGCCGGGCAGGGAAGGGGATGACACCCCTCAAGGGTTCGAGTGCATCGGCAAGCGCTACGGATGTTGCCGGATGCGCCCCCGAAAGCATGCCTTCGACGGCCGAGGCCATCCGCTTCGCGTCCGCGACAGGCGTTTGCCCCACCACCTGCGTGAGCAGCGACGCCGAGGCCATGGCAATCGAGCACCCGTGTCCGGTGAAGGACACATCCGCCACGCGCCCATCCGCCACGCGAACCATGACCGTGATGGCGTCGCCGCACACTGGATTCTTGCGTTCGGCGTGCGCCGTGGCGTCGATCATCACGCGCCGATTCTTGGGCGCGCGATACTCGTCGAGCAACCGCTCCTGATACATCGTCGCCAGCGACGCGGTCACTGGTTCAGCCATCCACCCACTCCGCCGCGGTACGCCGTCAATCGAGCGAGGTCGCCCGTCACTCGGCCACGGCAAACATCGTCTGCGCCGCTTCCAACGCACCGCAGAGTGCCTCCACATCGCTCGCGTCGCTGTACACGTAGAACGACGCTCGCGCCGTGGCACTCACTCCCAGTCGGCGCATGAGCGGCTGCGCGCAATGGTGACCGGCACGAATGCACACCCCATGCTGATCGAAGATCGTGGCCAGATCGTGCGGGTGGACACCCTCCACCGAAAAACTCACCACGCCGCTTCGCTCGGCCGGCGGCGGCCCGTACACCGTCACGCCCGGCATCGCGCGCAATCGTGCGTCCGCCAGCTCGAGCAGGGCCAGTTCGTGCGCCCGCACCTGCACCATGTCGAGCGATTCCAGATACCGCACGGCCGCCGCAAGTCCCACTGCATCCGCCGCGTTGGGCGTACCTGCTTCGAACTTGTGCGGCAGCACATTCCACGTGCTGTCGGTGTCGTGCACCCACTCGATCATATCGCCGCCAAACTGAAATGGCGGCATCGCCTCGAGCAACGCCCGTTTGCCGATCAGCCCGCCGATGCCCATGGGGCCCAGCATCTTGTGTCCGCTGAATGCAAAGAAGTCGACATCCATGGTGTCGAATGACACGGGCAGATGCGGGACGGCCTGCGCGCCGTCCATCACAATCACGGCCGACGACTGTGCGCGCACGATGCGCACCACTTCGGCGATCGGCGTGATGGCACCGACCGCATTGGAGACCGCGGTAATGGCCACCACCTTCGTGCGCGAATTGACGGCCGCCCGCAACGCGTCGAGGTCGATGGCCTGATGCGGCGTGAGTTCGACGATGCGAAACGCCGCACCGGTCGCCTTCGCCAACTGCTGCCACGGCACAAAGTTCGCGTGGTGCTCGAGCGCGGTGACCACAATCTCATCGCCCGCGTGCACGTTGGTGCGTCCCCAGCTTGACGCGACCAGATTCATCGACTCCGTGGTGCCGCGCGTGAAAATCACGCAGTCGGCATCGGCCACGCCAAGAAATCGGGCCACGGTCGCGCGCGCGTCGTGGTAGGCGTCGGTGGCAGCGGCCGAGAGTGCGTACGCGCCGCGATGCGGATTGGCGTTGGCCGTTTCGTAAAACCCGCGCAACGCATCCAGCACCGCCGCAGGTTTCTGCGACGTGGCGGCAGAATCGAGATAGTGCATCGCCGGATTGGTGGCGAGCAACGGAAAGTCAGAGCGCGGAGCCAGCGCCGCCAGGGTCGTCATCGGAATCTCGAAAGGAGGCCTGCCCGCGCGCTTATCCTCCGCGCGGTCCACCAACAAACACTTCTTCACCCACCACCCGCACCGAGTACGTCGTCAACGCCTCAGTCGCTGGTCCGTGCGTCACCTGTCCGTTGCGGATGTCAAACCGTGCGCCGTGCCAGGGACACTCGAGGATGCACGGCGCGACCAGATCGCCGCCCGACAACGCGAAGCCCTTGTGCGGACACTGATCGGCGACCGCGTAGACCCGGTCACCGTCACGCAGCAAACAGACTCGGCGACCATCCGGCAGTGTCACCGCCAACGGAATTCCCGTCTCCACTTCGGCGAGCCGCGCCGCTCGCTGCAACTGGACCAGGGCCATCGATACCTCGTCGTGGGAGTCGATCGTCCGCACACCAGCTGGTGCGCCACCCTGAAGGATGGCAAACCACCACTGCCAGGACCGTTACGCGCTGGTCCTCACTCGTCACTCGGTGGTGACAACGGGCGCCGCATCCGCCGCCACGGCGTCATCGGCCAACGCAGCGCGCAGGGTATGCCACGCCAGCGACGCACACTTGACCCGCACCGGAAACCGCGAGACGCCGGAGAACACGACCAATTGCCCGAGGTCTTTTCCCGCGTTGGGATCCTGACCCAGCACCAGGGCGTGGAACCGCTGAAACAGCGCCTCCGCTTCGTCGCGTGTCTTGCCCTTCACGGCCGCCGTCATGAGCGAGGCTGACGCCTTGGAGATCGCGCAGCCATGCCCGACGAAGTGCACATCCGAAATCACATCGCCGTCGACATGCAGCTGTACCTCGACCTGATCGCCACAGAGCGGATTCTTCCCCTCAGCCGTCCGGTTGGCGCCTTCGAGCGCGCCAAAATTCCGCGGCTTGCGGTTGTGATCGAGGATGACGGACTGATACAGCTCCTGCAGGTCGGACATGGAGACGCTCTCTGTGAAAAAAACGGCAGCTGTCAGTTTTTCAGTAGTCGGACAACGGCTGAGTTGCCGGTAATCAGTGGAAGTGAGCAGTTGTCAGTGGGTGGTCGGTACTGAACACCGAGTACTCAAACTGACAACCCAGAACTCAGCCGTTGTCCGACCACTGACAAACTGACAACTACGCTGTTTCTGCAGTTTTACACGCCCGTGAACCTCGCCATCGTCATCCGCTCCAACTCCTCCCTCACCTCCGTGTTCTCGATCGTCTCGAGCACATCGGCGGCAAAGGCGTACATGAGCAGCTGCTTGGACAACACGTTGCCGATACCGCGGCTCTTGAGATAGAACAGTGCCATCTCATCGATGCGGCCCACCGTGGCGCCGTGCGTGCACTTGACGTCGTCGGCGAAAATCTCGAGCTGCGGCTTGGTGTCGATCTGCGCTTTTTCCGACAACAACAACGTGTTGTTGGTCTGCTTGCCGTCGGTCTTCTGCGCTTCGGGATGCACGTACACTTTGCCGTTGAACACGCCGTGCGAGGCGCCGTCCAGCAGCCCCTTATACAGCTCGCGGCTGAAACAGTTCGGCGCCACATGTTCCACGCGCGTCTGATGGTCGCCGTGCTGATGGGCATCGAGCATGTAGAGCCCGTTCAGCGTGGTTCCGCATCCGTCGCCGTTGAGTACGGTGTAGACGTTGCTGCGCGACAGCCGCGCTCCCGTCTGAAACGAAAACTGAATGAAATGACTGTCTCGGCCCTGACGCGCTTCTATGGTGCCCACGTGAAACGCAGAACCGGCCTCGCGCTGGATCCGCGAGTGATTGAGTGTGGCGCCGTCTTCCACCACCACTTCGGTGACCGTATTCGTGAAGTACGCCACGTCGGCCAGGCCGATGTAGCTCTCCACCACCGTCGCCTTGGCGTGCCGTTCCACGACAATCACATGACGCGGATGCGACATCGTCCCCGCACCCTGCGCGTCCACCACATGCGACAGATGCACGGGCGTGTCGCTCACCATTTCCTTGGCGACGTGAATCAGCGTGCCTTCACCCGCAAAGGCGGCGTTGAGCGCCGAGAAGCCATCGCGATCAGCCGGGACGGCGTGACCGAGGTAGCGCTGCAGCAACTCCGGCTGCTGCTCGGCGGCCTGCGCGAGCGTCCACACCCGCACCCCCTCGGGCAGCGCGGATATCGACGAGAGCTCTGGCGCGAAGCGGCCGTTGAGAAACACCACCAGCGGCCAGCGGCCGCCAAAGACATACGGCGCGAGCACTGCCGCATCAGCCAGGGTGGTCGCCGTGCGATCGGTGGCCGCCACAAACGTCGCGTCGGCGATCGGGGCGGGACTGGTGTAGTGCCAGTCTTCGTCGCGTGTGGTGGGAAATCCCAGGCGCGCAAACGCTGCCGCGCCATCCTGACGCAGCGACGCCAACGGCGCGGGCGCCTCGGCGGCGGCAGCGGCAGATGCCTGTTCGGTGAACTTGCTCACCGAGCTGGTCGCCTGACTCACGCGGCCTCCAGCACCCAGTCGTACCCGCGGGCTTCAAGCTCGAGCGCCAGCGACTTGTCGCCCGATCGCACGATGCGGCCGCCGGCCAGCACATGCACAAAGTCGGGCACGATGTAGTTGAGCAGCCGCTGATAGTGTGTCACCACAATCGTGGCGTTGTCGGGACGCTTGAGTGCGTTCACCCCGCCCGCGACGATGCGCAAGGCATCGATGTCGAGTCCCGAGTCCGTCTCGTCGAGAATGGCCAACTTGGGCTCGAGCACCGCCATCTGCAGGATTTCGTTGCGCTTTTTCTCGCCGCCCGAAAAGCCGGCATTCACCGAACGGCTCATCATCGAGGCGTCCATCTCGACGAGCTTGAGCTTCTCCTCCACCACATCGAGAAACTCCATCGGGTCCACTTCGTCCATCCCCTTCGCGCGGCGGATTTCATTGTACGCAGCACGCAGGAAGTAGGCGTTGGTCACGCCCGGAATTTCCACCGGATACTGAAAGGCCAGAAACACGCCGCTCTGCGCGCGCACTTCGGGCGCCATCTCGAGCAGGTTCTCGCCATTGTACAGCACTTCACCACCGGTGATCTCGTACGCCGGGTGTCCGGCCAGCACCTGCGCCAGCGTGCTCTTGCCCGAGCCATTGGGGCCCATGACGGCATGCACTTCACCGGCGTTCACGGTGAGCGAAATGCCCTTGAGAATGGCCTTGCCGTCAATCGCGGCGTGAAGATCGTTGATCTGAAGCATCAGAGTATGGAGTGCGATGGAGAGATGAAGAAAATCAGCCGACGGAACCTTCGAGCGTGATGCCGAGCAACTGCTGCGCTTCGAGCGCAAATTCCATCGGCAGCTCCTTGAACACTTCTTTGCAGAACCCGCTCACGATCATCGACACGGCCTGCTCGGCGTCGAGTCCGCGCGCCTTGAGATAGAAGATCTGGTCTTCCCCGATCTTGCTCGTCGACGCTTCATGTTCGAGCGTGGCGCTGTTGTTGCCCACCTCGACATACGGGAAGGTGTGCGCTCCGCACGCATTGCCCACCAGCATCGAATCGCACTGCGTGTAGTTGCGTGCGCCTTCGGCCTTGGGAAGAATCTGCACCTTGCCGCGGTAGCTGTTCTGCCCCTTCATCGCCGAAATCCCCTTCGAGACAATCGTGGATTTCGTGTTGCGGCCGATGTGAATCATCTTCGTGCCGGTGTCCGCCTGCTGCATCTTGCTGGCCACCGCCACCGAGTAGAACTCGCCGACGCTGTTGTCGCCCTGCAGAATCACGCTCGGATACTTCCACGTGATCGCGGAGCCCGTTTCCACCTGGGTCCACGAGATCTTGGCGTCTTTCATGGCTTTGCCACGCTTGGTGACAAAGTTGTAGATGCCGCCCACACCGTGTTCATCGCCGGCGTACCAGTTCTGCACGGTGCTGTACTTCACGGTCGCGCCGTCGAGCGCGATGATCTCCACGACGGCCGCGTGCAGCTGGTTGGTGTCGCGCTTCGGCGCCGTGCACCCTTCCAGATAGCTCACGTGTGCGCCTTCGTCGGCCACAATCAAGGTGCGTTCAAACTGCCCCGTTTCCGCGGCATTGATGCGGAAATACGTGGACAGATCCATCGGGCAGTGCACCCCCTTCGGGATGTAGCAGAACGACCCGTCGGAGAAGACGGCGCTGTTGAGCGCGGCGAAAAAATTGTCGCTGTACGGCACCACCGAACCGAGATACTTCTGCACCAGCTCGGGATGTTCACGTACCGCTTCGCCGAACGACATGAACACGATGCCGTATTTGCCCAGCTCTTCCTTGTATGTGGTACCCACCGACACGGAATCGAACACCGCGTCGACGGCCACATTGTTCATGCGCTTCTGCTCATTGAGCGAGATGCCGAGCTTCTTGTACGTATCCAGCAGCACGGGATCCACTTCGTCGAGTGACCCCAGCGGCTTGGTCGACTTGGGCGCCGAGTAATAGCTGGCCGCCTGGTAGTCGATGGGCGGATACTTCACATTCGCCCAGTGCGGCTCTTTCATCGTGAGCCACCGACGGAACGCCTTGAGGCGCCACTCGAGCAGCCATTCCGGCTCCTGCTTCTTGGCCGAGATGAAACGGACGGTGTCTTCGGACAGCCCGGGAGGCAGCGTATCCGCTTCGATATCGGTGGTGAAGCCGTACTGGTACTCGCGGTTGACCAGTGCGTCGATCGACGAACTCATGACTGCTCCTGTTTCTCAGCGATGATCTGACTCAGCACTCCGTAATCGCAGCGTCCACATCCATCGTGTCGATGCGAGCCGCGGACCAGCGGCACACCAAGCACCCGCTCCAAGAACCGCGATTCCACCGCGCAGGCATCCGGAAACCGTTCGGCGATCTCCCCCAGTGCGCAATTGTGGATGCGCAACGTGGTGACCGACGTCTCCTGCGACGGCGTGACCTCGACGGCCTCGGCCATATACCCTCTTGCCGTCAGCAACTCGGCGACCAACGCCACACGTTCACCGAGCGGGAGGGCATCGACGACCGGGCTCGCTTCTTCAGCCAGGCGTTCCCACTCCGATTCCAGAACGGCCGTGACGGCATCCGGCCCACGCGAGGTATACAACGCATCCAGTGCGGTGGAGAGCACCGACATGTAGCGTCGCGGAAACAAGGCCTCGCCGGCCGCCGTCAGTGAAAACGTATAGACCGGAGCGCCCACGCCGCGAACCTCGCGCGCAAACGAGACCAGCCCCTCTTCTTCCAGCACCTTCAAGTGGCGACGCAGCGCATTGGCGGTCAGGCCGAACTGCTGGCCCAGCTCCTGCGCGGTAATGGGCTGCGCCTTTTTCAAGGCGACCAGCAGCTCAGCCCGTACGCCGCGAAAC
>JAGNMU010000092.1 GCA_017991005.1 Gemmatimonadaceae bacterium
GTATTGACCGGATGGCCCGCATTGCGCTCAGCAGCACCGTCGACGCGGCGCCGCTGTCGGCGACCGCCCGGTCTCGTATTGATGAGCAGGGCGGTCGACAGGCACTCGTGCGAGGCACGGGCGGCGAGCAGTGGCGCATCGAGCAGCGGCGCGGACTGTTGCGAGTGGCGGGCGAGGGTGATGACGCGACGCCGTGGCGTCAGGGCCCGTTTGTGGCACGACCAGCGGCCACCGATGGCTTCGTGCAATACGCCGGCAAGCGTTACCGCGGCGAGTTGTGGTTTACCGCCACAGAGTCGGGGGTGATGGTGGTCAATCGCCTCCCGGTCGAGGATTACCTGCGCGGCGTGGTGCCACTCGAGCTGGGGACCCGCCAGGGCATCGATCGCGCGGCACTCGAAGCGCAGGCGGTGGCGGCGCGGAGTTACTCGTACATCCGCGTCCCGAGCAACTCGGCCATTGAACCGGCATCGGGTTGGCACATGGTGGCCACCGTCACCAACCAGGTGTACGGCGGTGTCGAGGCCGAACATCCACTGGTGAATCAGGCCATCGACGCCACCACCGGCCTTGTTCTGCGGTATGCCGGCCTCACGGTCGACGCGCCGTACTGTTCGTCGTGTGGAGGGCGGACGGCGTCACCGCGCGATGCCTGGCGCGATGCGCGCGAGGAGCCGTATCTGCAGCCCGTGGATGACATGGATCCGGCCACGGGCCGCCCGTTCTGCGACTTGAGTCCGCGCAATCACTGGACCGAAGAATTGAGCGAAGGGCAGCTGACCGAGGCGGTGCGACGTGCGCTCGAGGCGCAGGGCGCCCAACGGCCCCAGGCCAGCGCCGTGCGAGGCATCACCGTCGCCGAACGCACTACCTCCGGACGGGTGGGCGCGCTGGTATTCCGCACCGATCGCGGTGATGTGATCGTTCGTGCGCGCGATGTTCGCGCCGTTCTGCGTGATGCGCGTGGCGCGATCCTGTCCAGCACGTATTTTTCCGTGGAACGTGAAGCGCGCGGAGGTGGTGGCCAGCTCACCGGTCTTACTCTGCGCGGCAACGGCAACGGCCACGGTGTAGGGATGTGTCAGTGGGGCGCAATCGGACGTGCGCGCGCTGGCCAGGATGCTCGTACGATCCTGCGTCATTACTATCCGGGGACTGTCGTCGGCTTCGCTGACTGACCCGCCGCGCGGAATGTCCGCGTGGTCATTCTCCCTGGAGGCGGTATGAAGGACGGCGTACGCATCGCCGTCGTCGGCGCGGGCGCGATTGCCCAGCTGACGCACATTCCGGTGCTCTCGAAATTGCGCGGCGCGTCGCTCGTTGCGCTGTGTGACAACGACGGTGCCAAGGCGCGCGCGCTTGCCGACCGCTTCGGAGTGCCCGATGTCTTCACCGATTTCGAAGAGCTGCTCGAATCGGATGAGCTCGACGCGGTCGTCATCACCACCCCCAACCACTTGCACGAGCCGCACGTGTTGAGCGCCCTGCGCGCCAAACTGCACGTGTTGTGCGAGCGGCCGTTGTCGTTGACCGCGCGCGGTGTCGAACGGTGTCTGACGGCGGCAAACAAGGTGGACCGCCGACTCGTGGTGGGCACCAACCTGCGCTTTCGCACGGACGTCCAGGCGATGGATCAGTTCCTGCGCAACGGCGAACTCGGCCAGGTGACGAGTATTCGCGCTGGTGCACTCACGGTCAAACGTGGCACTGACGGATGGCGCACGCGCCGCGCTGAGTCGGGTGGTGGTGCGTTTCTCGAACAGGGCTTTCCGCTGCTCGACCTCGCGCTGTGGCTGTCCGATTCCAAGGCGCCGGTACGCGTGTCGGCGGCCATGCGCCGCGGACGGAGTGCCACGGCCGTGGAAGATGCGATGCAGGTGTTTCTCGAGTGCGAAAGCGGGCTCGTGATTTCCTTCGACGTATCGTGGGCGTATGTGGCCGATGAAGAACGCTGGTGGTTTGAGGTCCACGCATCGCGCGGCTCCGCCCGACTGGCACCGCTGCGCGTCACCAAAGATCTGAACGGGCGGGCGGTGGACGTGTCGCCATCCGGCGCTGCGGCGCGCGAGAGTCCGTTCCTGCAGTCGTACCGCGCCGAGATCGCGCACTTTCTGGCCGTGATTCGCGATGAAGCGCCGTACGAGCCGCCGACCGACCAGGTGCTCGTGCACAAGGTGCTCGAGGCGATCTATCGCGCTGCCGACGACGGGAAAGAGTACCGGTTCTGATGCGTGACGCCGTGTCACGCGGGCTGCAGCGGGGTGTGATGGCACTCCGTGCGATGTCGGCCGCCATGTGGTTCGCCGCAACGATCGGTGTCGCGGCGAGCGCTGCGACGCCGCTCGCACACACACTCGGCGTGTCACACGCGTCCGTGCTCCACGCGCAGGGCGTGGCGACCGGCAACGAGGCACCGCCGGCGCCCGGCGTGTCGGCTACGCTTGACAGCGCACGCGCGCTTCGTGGCGCGTCGCTCACGGTATCGCTCTACACCTACGGCCCGTCCGACGTGTTCTTCGAACGGTTTGGACACGCGGCGGTCGGCGTCTACGACAGCAGCACCGGTCAGGACATCGCGTTCAACTGGGGGATGTTCGACTTCAATCAGCCGAACTTCCTGCTGCGGTTTCTCACCGGCGATACGAAGTACTCGATGGCCGGCTTTCCCACCACGTTGTTCAATAACGTGTACCGGAGAGACAACCGCAGTATTCGGCAGCAGGTGCTGGCGCTAACCGCCGTCGAAAAAGCGGCGCTGCAGGACTACGTGCAGTGGTTTGCCCGCGAGGAGAACAAGTACTACCGCTACGACTACTACAGCGACAACTGCTCCACGCGCATCCGCGATCTGCTGGATCGCACGTTGGGCGGGCGCTTGCGGCCGACGCTCGATTCGGCGGGCAGCGGTCGCACGTGGCGCGGGGAAACGGCGCGTGTGCTGGAGTACAACCTCCCCTTGTACGCCGGCATCGAGATCGCCCTTGGCCGACATGCCGATGAACCGCTGACGCGCTGGAACGAGGAGTTCCTGCCCGACCACATGGCCGATCACTTGGCCGGGCTGGTGCTGCGTGATGCCAGCGGACGCCGCTATCGATTGGTGGAGCAGGATACCGTCCTGTTCACCGCGACCCGCGTGCCGCTTCCGGCCGAGCCTCCGTCATGGCTGCCCATGGCGGCACTTGCCGGTCTCACGCTCGCTGGACTCACGGCCGCACTCGCCGACGCGCGCTCGCGCGCGGCCCGCGTGATCCTGGGTGTCGCCATCGCCACCTGGTATCTCGTGGGCGGATTGCTAGGCACGGCACTGCTGCTCGCCGCGACCGTCACCAAACACGCGCCGTACATGGGCGCGAACACGACGTTGCTGTCGCTTCAGCCGCTCCTGTTGTTTGCCGCCGTGGTGGTGCCGCTCGCGCTCGTGCGTGGCACCCCCTCGCGTGCGGCGATGGGGCTGAGCGCGGTGATCGCCGTCTTGTCGCTGCTGGGCGTCTGCGCGCAGCTTGTGCCGGCCTTCGCGCAAGAGAGCGGTGTCGTGCTGGCCGTCGTGGTGCCGGTGCACGTCGCCATCGCGATTGCCGTATGGCGTCTCGGGTCGGCGCACGGACTGGCGCGACAAGCCGCCCGCGCCGGCCGACGCGCGTGACCGAAACGGGCCACACGGCAACGGCGCGCATCGCCGAGTCTCGTACCGATTCTCATACTGAGTCACGTGCTGAGTCACGTACTGAGTCACGCGTCGCATGCGGTATCGATGTCGGCGGGACGTTCACCGACCTCGCGGCCATCGCGCCGGACGGTACGGTCCACACCGCGAAAGTCCTGAGCACGCCATCCGATCGGGCGGCCGGTGTGTTGAGCGTGCTGACGTCATCGGCGTTCACGCCCGACGCCATCGCGTATATCGCACACGGCACCACGGTGGTCACCAACCTGTTGCTCGAACGTCGCGGCGCTCGCGTAGTGGCGTGCGCGACGGCGGGGTTCACCGATTTGCTGGAGTTGCGTCGGCAGGAGCGGGCCGCGCTGTACGATCTGTCGCTGCATCATCCCGCGCCGCTGGTGCACGCGTCGGATATCCTGGCGGTACCGGAGCGGGTGTGCGTCGACGGCATCGTGCAGCCGCTCACCGATGACGCGATCCAGACGATCGTCGACGAGGTCGTCGCGCGCGCGCCGGAGACCGTGGCCATCACCTTGCTGCACGCGTACGCGAACCCGGCGCACGAGCGCGCGCTCGCCGACGCGCTGCGCAGGCGACTGGCCAGCGCGTTGCCCGGATGTGATGTCGTGGCCTCGCACGACGTGCTGCCCGAAATTCGCGAGTACGAACGGATGGCTACGACCGTCGCCGAGGCATATGCGCGACCGGCGGTGCGTGTCTATCTCGCCACGCTGGGCGATCGTCTGGCCGCGCACGGATTTCCGTCGCCGCGCGTCATGACCTCGGCGGGTGGGACGTTGCCCGCGACCGAAGCGTCGGGCCACGCCGCGTCGTTGGCGCTCTCCGGCCCCGCCGGCGGTGTGACTGGTGCCGCTGCGGTGGCGCGCGCCCTTGGCATCGCACGCGCGCTGACCATCGACATCGGCGGAACGAGTGCCGATGTCGGATTGATCGATGGCGGCGAGCCGCTGGTCGAACGCGGCGGTGCGGTGGCCGGTGCGCCGATTGCGCTGCCGCGCGTGCTCGTGGAAGCCGTCGCTGCCGGCGGTGGCAGCATCGGCTGGATCGACGCAGGTGGTGCACTGCGCGCTGGTCCGGAAAGCGCGGGGGCCGCGCCCGGTCCGGCGGCGTATGGTCAGGGCGGCCTGCGGCCGACGGTCACCGACGCGCACGTGGTGCTCGGACACATTGCCGAAGGGGCGTGGAGTGGCGGTGTGTCGATCAGTGCGTCGCGCGCGCGCGAGGCGATCATGCATCTCGCGGCGCCGCTCAACGTCTCCGCCGAACGCGCTGCCGAAGCGCTCATTGCAACGGCTGATGCGACCATGGCGCGTGCCTTGCGACGCGTGTCGGTGGAACGCGGTGTCGATCCGCGCGACGCGGCGTTGATTGCGTTTGGTGGCGGCGGACCACTGCACGCGTGCGGACTGGCCGAGCGGCTTGGCATGTCGCGCATTGTGATTCCGCCCTGCGCCGGCGTGCTGAGTGCCGTCGGGCTGGCCATCGCACCGGAGCGACGCGAAGCGGTAGCCAGTCTCGTGACACGCACGGCGGCGTTGGACACCGATACACTCGCGGACATACTGGCGGCGGCCGCGCAGCGTCTCATGGCAACCGAGCCGACTGACGATCGCGATGATCGCGACGTGCGGCATTGGGCGCGCGCGCGGTATGAAGGACAGGGGTATGAACTCGATATCCCCGTCGACACGGGAGACAGTGGGGCCACCATCGCGGCGCGATTCGTGGATGGCCATCGCACACGGACCGGGTTCGTGCTCGACCGCGCCGTGGAGTGCATCAGCCTGCGGACAGTGGTCGGTGGCGCGCCGTGGCCCGTGACGTTCACACGCGCGCCGCGTGGCAACGATCCGGTGCCGGCGCTCGATGCCGATGATGGGCGCAGTCTCGAACGCGAGGTGCGGGGGCCGGCCGTGGTCCGGCTGATGGATGCAACCATGTACGTCGCCGCCGGCTGGGTGGCGCATGCATTACCCACGGGTGGTTGGCTGATGGAGCGCGCATGACCGATTCCCAGGGTAGCAGTTCACGCATTGTCGGTCATGCAATCCCCATGCTGCTGCCGGCTGCGGGCGAGGTGCATGTGTTGCTGGTGGGTGAAGCACCCGGGCCACGTGGCGCCGACAAGAGTGGCGTGCCGTTTTTTGGTGATGCGGCGGGGCGACATCTGTATCAGGCGCTGGCACGTATGGGTGCCGTCACGTTGCCTGAGGCAGTCAAATCGATGCCATGGGATGGGGCCCAGTTTGCTGCTGCGGCGCTTGCACCCGTCGCGCACGGCGTGGCGCTGGGCAACGCGTTCGATCGGTGTCCGACCGACGATGGCATCGCCTTTCGCGCGCCGTCGCGCAAGGAACTCGAAGGGCCTGACAACATCGCGCGTCTGGCGGGCGATCTCGATCGACTGCGCGTGCGAGGACTCAAGGGCGTCGTGACCATGGGGCGGGTCGCCACGCGCACGCTCGATGTGGTGCTTGCCCACGCGCCGATGCCGTGGCTGGTGCGTCACGCCGTGCCGCATCCGTCGGCGCAGGGATTGTTGTCGATGGCGCCCGATCGCGGCCGAGGTGCGCGCATGCTCGACTTGCAGGAAGAGTGGATGGCGCACTGCCGACGTGCCATTCTCGAATGCGGCTATCCGGAGCAGCCATGAGCGACACCGCCGCATCCGCATCCGGACGCGCAGCCGAACGCGCATCCGAATCTGCGTTCGACGCACTCGATCTGACGGTGTTTTCGCAGAGCGTGGCGATGTTGGCGGAAGAGATGGGGAGTCTGCTCGAGCGCAGCGCCATCTCGCCCAATATTCGCGAACGGCGTGATGCCTCGTGCGCGCTGTTCGATGCCGACGGCCGGATGGTTGCGCAGGCCGCGCACATCCCCGTGCATCTCGGGGCGATGCCTGAATCGGTCGCCGCCGTGCGCGAGGCCGGTGCCATGCCTGGTGATTGTTTTCTGCTCAACGATCCGTCGCATGGTGGCTCGCATCTGCCCGACCTGACCATGGTCGAGGTGATTGCCGATCCGTCCGACGCCACCCGCATCATCGGGTATGCGGCGGTCCGCGCGCATCATGCGGATGTCGGTGGCATGAGTCCGGGCAGCATGCCGTTTGGGGCGACCGAGCTGTTTCAGGAAGGACTCATCGTGCCGCCGGTCCGGTTGGAACGTGCCGGCGTGCCACAGGACGATGTGTTGCGTCTCGTGCTCGCCAACGTGCGCACCCCGGCCGAACGCGAGGGCGATCTCCGCGCGCAGCGTGCTGCCTGTCGCGCTGGGCGAGAGGGTTGGCAGACGCTGTATGCACGGCTGGGCGCTCGCGCGCTTGCCAGTGCCATCGATGCGCTGCTCAGCTACACCGAACGCCGCGTCCGCGCGCGGCTCGCGCAGCTGGACGGTGCCACCGGCCGTGCGGCCGATGCCCTTGAAGGCGATGGCGTCAGCGACGAGGCGATTCCGGTGGTCGTGGCGGTACACATCACCGACGGACTGCTGCGGGTCGATCTCACGGGCACATCGTCGGCCGTACGCGGCAATGTGAATGCGCCGCCCGCCGTCGCGCGTGCCGCGGCGGTGTTTGTGTTGCGTGTGTTGTGCGACGACGACGTGCCGGTCAACGACGGCATTGCCCGCGCGCTCGACCTCATCATCCCCGACGACTGCGTGGCCAACGCCAAGCGGCCCAGCGCCGTTGCCGCGGGCAATGTCGAACTCTCGCAGCGCATCACCGATGTGTGTTTCGCGGCGCTGAGCGATGCCGCGGCGGCGGTCGGTGTCTTCGATCTGCCGATTCCGGCGTACGGGCAGGGAACGATGAACAACATCACCATCGGCGCGCCCGGTTGGACCTTCTACGAAACACTGGGCGGCGGACAAGGCGCGACTGTTCGCGGCCCCGGTCCGGATGCTGTGCATGTGGGCATGAGCAACACACGCAATACACCGGTGGAATCGCTCGAACGGGCGTACCCGCTGCGCATCGTCGAATACGCCGTGCGTCGCGGCAGCGGCGGCACCGGCGCACATCGCGGCGGTGATGGCGTGGTCCGCCGCTATCAGGCGCTTGTCGAATGCACCGCGACGCTGCTCACCGAACGTCGCCGTGTCGCGCCGCCAGGTGCGGCGGGCGGCGGCGCGGGGCGCGCCGGCATCAACCGGTTGAACGGCACGCCGCTCCCCGCCAAGTGCCGCGTCACACTGCATGCCGGCGATGTGCTCACCATCGAAACGCCCGGCGGCGGTGGCTACGGCGAGCGCTAGTGCCGAGCATCGTGCACCGTAGCGCTGCTTTCACCTGCCTCACACCTGACTTACACCGGTCTCACACCGGTCTTACACCGGTCTTACACCTGCAAGGTCATGCCATCGCGTGCAGCGACCACCGTGAGCGGACTGCCCGACGCCGCGACGATCGACTGACAGCGCGCGAGCAATGCGTCGACGGCATCGTCCGACCGGTCGGGATGATGATGTATCAGCGCCAGCGTGCCGATGCGACACTCGATGGCAAATCGGGTGGCCTCCTCGGCTGACGAATGTCCCCACCCGCGATGAGCCGGCAACTCGTCGTCCGTGTACGTGGCATCGTGCAACAACAGCGGCGTTCCGCTGAGCGCCGATGTCAACGCCCGACGCCACACCGCCAGCGTGCCGTCAGTCGAGCCGAGTGCAAGTTCGTTGTCAGGCGCGTAGGCCAGTACCGGGCCGTCCGCGTCGTCGATGCGCATGACGGCAGCGCCGCCGGGATGGTGGGCCGGGAGCGCCAGGACCTGCGCACCGTCACCAAGCGACAGCGCATCCTGATCGTCAAACTCCGCTGTGTGGACGGCTTCGCGCACGCCACTGAGCGTGGGGAACAGCGGTGCGGACAGCTGCTGCATCACCAGGCTGGTGAGCGAGGCGGTGTCGACCCCCCAGCACGCAATGCGAACGCGGTGTGACCGCGTCATCAACGGGGTGAAATGCGGCAGCCCCATGAGGTGGTCATTGTGTCGATGCGAGAGCAGCAGCAAGAGCTCGGGCCGCGACAGGTTTGTAGACGGGCCGGGCGGCCGCTCCGCGTGCAGCTGCGCGGTGAGCGCGTGGCCCAACGCCCGAATGCCCGTGCCCGCGTCGAGCACCACCGGCGCGTGTGCGTGCAATCGCACCACAATGCACGGCGTGTGTCCGCCGTATCGCACTGTGTGAGCTCCGGGAGCGGGGCAGGTGCCTCGCGTCCCCCAACATTCGATGTATGCGCGCGTGGAACTCAGACAAAACTCCGACGCCGCATCACCGAGGTGCGGCCAGAATCAGAGGCGTGGACGCGACCGGGCTTCGAGGGCGTTCCGGTCGACAATGGTAACCAGTCGTCTGGTCACCGAAATCATGCCTTTCTCCTGGAATTCCGCCATAGCCCGCGACACGGTTTCGCGGCTGGCCCCGATCATCTGCCCGATCGTCTGGTGCGTGAGTTGCTTGATCAAGGTGGCCGGCTCGCCCGGGGTGGCATGCTCCAGAAGGACCTTGGCCACACGGCCCGGCACGTCCAGCAACACCAGACTGCCGATGGTCCCGTCGGCCTGCCGGAGGCGGCGCGACAGCTCGATCATGAGACCCCACGCGACCGACGGCGACTGCTCGACCTGTCGGCGGAAATCCGCACGCCGCAGAATCAGCAGACTGGAGGCATGGGTGGATACCACGTGTGCCGAACGCGGACGGCCGTCGATGAGTGAGAGTTCACCAAAGTGCTCGCCGATGCCCAGAATGTTGAGCAGCACTTCGCGGCCGTCTTCGCCGATCAGCACGACCTTGACTTCGCCGGACCGCACCACGTACAGCGCATCACCCGGATCGCCTTCGCTCACGATCACGGCGCCCTTGGCAAATTTCTGTTCGCGCGTCAACTCGGCGAATCCGCGCACGGCGGCCCGGGGCAGCTCGCGAAACAGCGGAACCGTTGCGAGAAAGTCCGTGATGCGCTCCAGCGACACGCTCATGTTGGGCGGGGTGAAACGAAGGGGCGTTGTGCCGAAGGTCACCATGCGCGAGCTCCTCGGGTCTGTGGGGACCCGTGAAAGTACGTCGAAGAATCCTGCTCCGGGGAGCCAGATCGGTTATCTTTTTATGCTACCCCGAACACACCGAACAGGTGCGCTTTGTGAGGCAGTTGGCGCACTGAGCCGCATGCTACGATGGCCGTCACAGTAGACGCAGTGACCGCCATCACTATTCCCATCCCGACTGATGCTGAATCATCTTCGCGAACGCACGGCTGAGGCGTTGAACCGGGCGACCGAAGTAGAGCAATTGCTGGCTGACCCCGAAACTGTCAGGGACGCGCCGCGATTGGCCTCGCTCGGCCGTGAGCATCACCGGCTGGCCGAAGTCGTCACAAAAGCCAACCGGTTGGCCAAGGCGGAGCAAGAACTCGCCGAGGCTCGTGAGATGGCGCAGGGTGACGACGCCGAATTTGCCGCCGAGGCCAAAGCCGAAGTGGAACGCCTCGAAGCGGAATGCACGTCGCTCGAAAAGGCGTTGCTGCCGTTGCTGATACCGCGCGATCCACTCGATGATCGCCCAGCCATTTTCGAATTACGCGCCGGGACCGGCGGCGATGAAGCGGCGCTTTTCGCCGCCGATCTGCTGCGCATGTACACCCGATTCATCGAGCGGCGCGGGTGGCGCATCGAATCGATTTCGCACTCCGATGCCACGCTCGGCGGCGTCAAGGAAGCCGTGTTCAAAGTCATCGGTGACGGTGCGTTTGGCACGCTGCGCTGGGAGTCGGGCGTGCACCGCGTGCAGCGCGTGCCGGCCACCGAAAGCCAGGGTCGCATTCACACCTCTGCTGCGACGGTCGCGGTACTGCCTGAGGCGGAGGAAGTCGACGTGCGCATCGAAGACAAAGATTTGCGCATCGATGTCTTTCGTTCGTCCGGCCCCGGCGGACAAAGCGTGAACACCACCGACTCCGCCGTGCGCATCACGCACATTCCCACCGGGATTGTCGTCTCGCAGCAGGATCAGAAGTCGCAGTTGCAGAACAAGGCCAAAGGCATGGAAGTATTGCGTGCGCGATTGCTCGACCTCCGCCTTTCCGAACAGGAAGCGGAACGCTCACGCATGAGAAAGTCGCAGGTGTCCACCGGCGATCGCTCGGCAAAGATCCGCACCTACAATTTCCCGCAGGGCCGCGTGACGGATCATCGTGTCGGGGTGACGCTGTACGATATCAATCGCGTGATCGACGGCGATCTGGCTCCGTTCCTCGAGGCGCTGGCACTCGCCAACGCCGAAGAAAAACTCAGCGCCTGAGTGATGGCGGCGCCGCTGCGCGCACTACTGGACGAACTCGCCGGCGAATTGGCGCGCTCATCCAGACTGGACGACGACGTGCGTGGTGACGCGCGCCGCGAAATGCGCGTGCTCGCCGCGGCGGTGGTTGGCTGCACCACGGCCGACCTCGCACGCGCCCTGGATGCGTCGGCGCCCGCCGTGACGCCGTGGACCGCACGACTCGCCGACGCCGAGCCCGCCATACGCGCGGCCGCCACGCGACGCGCGCACGGCGAGCCACTGGCTTACGCCGTGGGAACCGCATCCTTTCGCCACCTGACGCTGCAGGTCGACAACCGCGTCCTTATCCCGCGCCCCGAGACGGAACTGCTGGTGGACGCCGTGCTGGCGCGCTGCCAGAGCCCGGGAGGCACGGCCATCGACATCGGGACGGGGTCCGGGGCTATCGCCCTGGCTCTCGCCACGGAAGGCCGTTTTGACCGTGTGATCGGTACGGACATCTCGGCCGACGCCATCGCGGTCGCGACCGCCAATCGTGACCACGTGCAACCTGCGACCCCCGTCGAATTCCGGATCGGCGCGGATCTGGCGCCGGTCTCCGACGTACAAGCCCGTGTGATTGTCTCGAACCCACCCTACATTGCGTACGAGGAGGCGTCGGCGCTTCCCTCGAGTGTGCGGGATTGGGAGCCGGCGACCGCGTTATTTGCGGCGGATCGGGGGATGGCGCGGTATGCGGTACTGCTGTCGCAATCGGCCGAGCGGCTGACGCCCGACGGATTCGTGGCGCTCGAGGTGGATGCCCGTCGTGCGCGGGAAACCGCGGCACTGGCCGAAGCCCGAGGATGGATCAACGTCCAGCTTCTTCGTGATCTGAGCGGGCGCGAGCGCATGCTGCTGGCACAACGATCCGCCACCGTGGCGGATCTCACATCATTCCCGGACCAGAGGCCCGGAACCCATGCTTGAAGACAAGGCGAAGGACCTTGGCCGCACGATCGGCCAGAGCGCGGAATACAAAGCGGTCAAGAAGTCCAGCGAAGCGCTGAACCTCGATCGTGAGGCGTCGACGGTACTGCGCCAGATGGAGAAGATTCGCACCGATGCGCAGGCGATGAT
>JAGNMU010000093.1 GCA_017991005.1 Gemmatimonadaceae bacterium
TTGGCTTTGATGGCATCACTGATCGCCGGCGCCGACCGCGGCAGGGCGATGGTGACGACGTCCTGATCCTTCGCCCACGTGCGCTCGACGGCGGCGAGACGCGCGTTCATGGCCCGCGCGACGTCGGGACGGGCGCCGCGCGCGATCTGCTGCGGATCACCAGCGCCGTCGAGCGGCACGAGCACTACAATGTCATCGGAGGTGCCCGGCGCGAGATCCATCCGCCAGGTCAGTGTGGCGGCCGCCAGCCCGCGCGGGTCGCGCAGACGCAGTGCGTTCGCGTTGCCAGCGGTGTCGCGACCGGTCGCGATGGTGGCCGGTGCGATCAGCGACGCCAGCGTCACACTGGACGGTGCGGTCAGCGGCAGCACGCGCGACACACCGTTGACCGCGAGGGCTCCGGAGCTGCCATCGTTCCACGCCAGCGAGTCGACGCGGGCGGCGCCACCTGGCGTGTTAAGGAACTGCCACAGCGGATTCACCTGAAGCGGCAGCAACGCGAGTTCGAGGCGTGGCGTGATTGTGCGCGGCGAGGTGTTGGTCAGGCGATAGCGCACGTACACACTGGACTGTGGCGCAGTGCCCGCGGCCAGCGTGGTGATTTCGAGCGTCAGACTCGAGTCGCGCCAGACAACGGTGGGAATGGGTCGCACGCGACTGCGCAGTGACTGAGACATGCGCACAGTGCGCCACGAGAGTGTCCGCCCGCCCACCAGGACGCGGGGCAGGAGCGACGGGCCTCGCTTGAACAGCTCGAGCTGTCCGTCTTCCGAAAAGAGCACCTCGCTTCGTCCGCCGCTTACCCCAACCACGGCCCAGTAGGTTTGCTGACCGTACAGAGCGCGCGGGAATCGTCCGCTGGTGTCGACCGCCGCAATGCTGGCGAGCAACGCCGATGGCGATTCAGCGAACTCCAGCGGCCGGACGGACACGTCGGTGACGCGTACTGGTGATGGAGCAGTGGCTCGCGGCAGGCGGGCTCGCGGAAAACGGAGACGCAGGAAACGTGAGCTCCCGTCGCGCAGTGGGACAATCGCCACACCGCGCGTCACACCAACGGAATCGGCGGGGTGCCACTGCACGCCATCGTTGGACGAATCGACGGCGACGCGCGCCGGTTGCGCGCGATCGTCAAAACGCGCGACGACACCTCCGTAGGTGCGCACCCCGCCAAGGTCGAGTATGATCGCGCCGGAATCGCCAGGTGGCGCGATCCACATCGTGCGCGGATTGCCATCGGTGGCGGCGAATGCATCAGCGGCGGCCACGGTGGACCCCGAACGGACCTGCGCGATTGCCCCCACCGGCACATCGGGCGGCAGCGGCGTGAAGATGAGATTGTCGATCGACAGCGTCCCGCGTCCACCTTGGCCGGCTGTCACCACGATCTCGATGCTCGCGATATTGCGCGGCGGCCCTCCGCCAACCGGCCCCCACGCAAACCGTACCTGTCGCTGCCGGATGACAAGCGTCTGCCACTCGGCGGTTGGCGTGAATTCGGGGAGCGTGTACCACCAGACGTTGTCGCCGCTCGCGTCCACGAGTTTGAACTCGAGCGTATTGGGACGCATCGCCCCTTTGACGGCGAAACGCAGCGACCAGTTTTCGCCTGGCGTGCCGAGCGGGATGGCTCCGCGCGCGATGGCGTAGCCGGCACGTCCCTGAAAGTCGAACTGCATCGACATGGCACGCCCGCTGACGCCGCGTTCGTCGCTGCCGATCTGCAGCGCCACCCCGTCGGACGGAAAAGCGCGCCACGCGGCGCCACCGTTGAAGTCGTCGAGCAGTCTCGGCGTTTGGGCGCGCAGTGACATCGCCGACATCGCCGACGCACACAGCAGTGCGACGCCGAGTGTTGCGCGGAGGACCACGCTGCGGCGGTTCATCCTTTCACACTGCCCTGCATGACACCCTGCACATACTGCCGCTGCAGTAGCAGGAACACCGCGATGACGGGCAGTACGGTAATCACCGCGCCGGCCATCATCAGTTCCACGTCCATGACGTGTTCACCGGAGAGACTCGCCAGCGCCACCGGCAGCGTGTATCGCTGATCGTCGGTGAGGATCACCAATGGCCAGAGGAAGTCATTCCATGAGGCGAGGAACGTCCAGATGGCCAAGGTGGCGAGGATGGGCCGAATCACCGGCAGTACAATGCTCCAGTAGATGCGAAACTCACTCGCGCCATCGACGCGCGCCGCATCCAGCAGGTCGTCGGGGATGCCAAGGGCGTACTGCCGGATGAGGAAGATGCCAAAGATGGTGGCGATCGCGGGAATGATCGCGCCCCAGTAGCTGTTGACGAGTCCCAACTGTTTGAGCAGCAGGAAGAGCGGAAGCATCGTGACCTGCACCGGAATCAGCAGCGCCGCCGACAGGGTACGGAAGACGCGGTCACGCGCGCGAAACCGAAGCTTGGCGATGGCGTACCCGGCCATCGAGTTGACGAAGAGCGACAATGCCGTCGCGCTGATGGCGACGAGGGCGCTGTTGAAGAGATAGCGTCCGACCGCCAATTGCCCGAAGAGCACTCGATAGTGTTCGAGTGTGGGATTTCGCGGAATCAACGGCGGCGGAAAGGTGTTGGCGGATCCCGTCGGCATGAACGACGCCGACAACATCCACAACATCGGCGCCACGGCAAAGATGGTCGTCACGCCCAGCGCGGCATGCAGAAGGACGGTGCGCAGGCGATTCACGAGATCGCCTCCCGCTGCACACGGCGCTGTAGCAGGGTGAAACTCAGAATCACGAGGAACAGCACCACCGCGACGGCGGCGGCATATCCCATGCGCCACCACCGGAAACCTTCCTCATACATCAACAGCACCAGACTGGTGGTGGATCGGAGCGGTCCACCCTGCGTCATCACGTACGGTTCGGCGAAGAGCTGGAAGAAGCCGACCATCGTGATGATGGTGACAAAGAACATCGTGGGCCGGAGCATCGGCAGCGTGACGTGCCGAAATTGCTGCCACGGTGTGGCGCCATCGAGCCGCGCCGCTTCGTAGAGGTCTTCCGGGATATTCTGCAGTCCGGCGATGAAGACCAGCATGTTGTAGCCAAACCCTTTCCAGATCGCGACCAGCATGATGGCGGGCATGGCGAACGTGGGATTGCCAAGCCAGTCCACCGGACCGATCCCGACGGCGCCGAGCATCCAGTTGAGCAGACCGTACTGCGGGTGGTACAGATACCGCCACACAATGGCGACGGCGACAAGTGTGGTGACGAACGGCATGAACAACACACTGCGAAAGAACGGCTTGAAACGCGTGGCCTTGGCGTTGACCAACAGCGCCGCGGCGAGCGAAACGGCGATCGACAGCGGGCCGCCGATCAGCGCGAACTCCGCAGTGTTTCGGAGCGCCTGCCAGAAGAGCGGACTCGTCAGCAGGGTGCGATAGTTGGCGACCCCGGTGATGCGCACCGTCTCGAGATCGGCCAGTGCGTAGAGATCGAAGTCGGTGAAGCCCAAGAGAAAGGCGGCGATCACCGGCACGGCAAAGAAGACCGCAATCAGCAGGAGCGCCGGCGACAGGAACGTCCACGCTGCGCGACTCTGTGCGCGCTCGGAACTCATGAGCGACTCATCGCGCCATCACCGGCGGCCCACGGAGTCGGTGACTCGTGGTTTCGCGGCGACACGGTTGTGCAGCCAGCGCCGCTTTTCGAGAATGCGATCAACATCGCGGTCGAGTGCGCGCAATGCATCGTCGACAGTGGCGCCGCCGCGCACGACGGTCTCGACACGCTCAAAGACGCGCGTGGCGATCAGCTCCCACTCGGGAATCTTCGGTGTCGGCGCCACGTGAAAGAGCTGCTCGTAGAACGCACGGGTGAGTGGCGCGTCGGCGAGTTTGGCCTGCTTCCACGCTGCCGGCCGCGACGGCAGGTCGCCGGTCAGCTCGTAGAAGCGCGCCTGCTGATCAGGTCGCGACAGGAACTCCACCAGTTTCCATGCCGCGGCTTTGTGTTTGGAATCTTTGAAGACCACCAGACTCGACCCACCAGCGAGTGACAGACCTGGAACAGCGTCCGTCGGGCCGGGCATCGGCGCGGTCGCCCACGCATTCTTGAGTTCGGGCGGCAGTCGACGCGAAAACTCGCCAATCTGCCACGGACCCGAGATGTAGAACACAAAGCGCCCGCGCGCGAACTCCTGATACAGGTTGGCGATATCGTTGCTGCCGTACTTGGGCGCCAGTCCGTCGCGATAGAGTGCAGTGAAAAACTCGAACGCGCGACGGAACTCCGGCTGACTGAACGCCCCGCGGGTGTCCTCGTCGCGCAGCAGCGCCGACCCGGCTTGCAGTCCGAGAATGATGGGAACGTTCCATTCGTTCGTCGGCAGGAACGCACCATAGGTCTGATCGCCGCTCGTGCTCTTGCCTTGCGTGCGCTGCACCGCTTCCATCGCACGGCGCCATGCGTCCCACGTGGTGGGGACGTTCTGTACACCGGCGGCACGGAGCAGATCGCTGCGGTAATACATGAGGCGCGTATCCACGTACCACGGGATGCCCCACAGCGTATCGGCCACGACGTTGGTGGCCCAGATGCCCGGGAAAAAGGCGGTCTCGGTAACGGTTGCCGACGTCGCGGCTCTCGCGGAGAGCGGTTCGAGCGCACGCAACGCAACAAACTCCGGCACCCACGTATTGCCGATCTGCGCCAGATCGGGGGTGACATCACCAACGTGCGCCGTCAGCAGCTTCTCGTGTGCGGCGCTCCACGGCAGCTGCTGCACACGCACGCGAATCTCCGGGTGTTCGCGCTCGAAGTCGACCATCATCGACTTCACGACTTCGCCTTCCCGACCGAGCGCCCAGAACCGCAGTTCTTCCACGCCTGCGTCCGAGCCGCGCTGCTCGGCGCAGCCGAGCGTGAGGAGCGCGATGGCCAGCAGCAGCGCGCGACTCGGCAGGGCGCGTCGCATCAGGGTGTGGCGGGGGCGTTGTTCAGCCAGCCACCGGAAAAGCCGGCGCGACGCAGGCCGCGCACGATGTACGGATTGGTGCGCATCGTCTTCCAGACCAGCTCGGTCCGCCAGTTTTCGAGCATCGCAATGATCGGCCCTTGATCGATGCCGAGATAGTCGCCGTCTACCCAGCCGTGCTGCGGGTCCACGCGTCCGTGCTGCAATCTGACCGTTGCGTCGCGCAGCGTGGGATTAAAGGCGTCAAGAAAGCCATACTGTCCAAAGGCGATGCCGCCAAACTGCTCGCGCATCGCGACCGCGGCCGGCGCGGCAAGCTCGGGCGCAAAGACGATGCTCGACAGGGCTGCGGTGGGCGCAATGGTGCCGTCGTCACGTCGTTCGGCGGCGGAAATACCGCGCGCCCAGTACGTGTGGAAGGTGCGCGGTGTGCCGTCGATGGTCACCGTGCCATCGAACGGTCCATCCGATGCGGTCAGTCCCCACACATCGGCGCTGTAGCCGCGCCAGCCCATCGGATTCTGCATGGCGTACGTCCGCTGCGCGATGGTGGCACGCCGCGAATTTTCGAAGTAGTCGATACCGCGTCCGCGCATGTACGCGTCCTGAATGCCGCGGAAGTCGATCCACACATGCGAGTATTGGTGACCAAACAGCGGCGCAAAGTCGAGCTGCGGTTGCCCAAGGAAATTGCGCCACACATACGTGCTCGTCCACGCGTCCCACGCCGACGGGGCCAGCGGATACGTGGGTGAGCCCAGCCCCAGCACGATGGCAATCATCGCCTCGTTGTACCCCTTCCAATCCGACGCAATGAAGCCGCGCTCCGGGTGCCATCCCATCGAGAGCGCCGGCGGACGCGCGATCGCCCAGGGCCAGTTCACGCGGCGATACAGTGAATCCGCGTATGCACGAATGGCCGGCTCGACGCCGCTGTTGCCGGTAAAGTACGACTGACAAAAGAGCGCGCCTCCTAACAGCAGCGCGGTGTCGATCGTGCTGAGTTCGACGGTACGGAAGCGATGTCCCGAATCGAACTCGAGAAAATGATAGAAGAAGCCTTGATGACCGCCCACGCCGGTTGGTGCCGGGCCCTGCGGCAACTGCCACATGTATCGCAGCGTCTGCAACGTGCGCTCGGCGGCTTCCGCGCGTGTCACCCAGCCGCGTTCGATGCCCACGGGGTACGCGGTGAGCGCAAAACCGATGGCGGCGACCGACGAAAAATCCTTGCGCGGCCATCGGTCGGGCGTGAGCCCGGTGCGCGCGTCGGTCACGTCCCAGAACCAACGGAAGGTGCGTTCGCCGACGGTATCCAGGAGTGCCGCTTGGCGCGGCGTTGGCGTAAACGATGGAGCCGTGCGCGCGATCGGCGCCGACGTCGCAGCGCTGCACGCCGTCACCGCACCAAGCAGCAGCGTACTGATCACGCGTGACAGTGCACGTGTATTGGCACTCGACTTCGCGAGGCGCCTGTTTGCCAGCCCTTCAGTCCGCATCGCGAGTTACCCGGCTACATGTTTCGTGTGCTTCCCAGCACGAGGCTCTGCAAGACCTGCACCAGCGGGGCGCTGCCTCGCCACGGTCGCAGCGATGCTTCGTCCACAGGGTCACCGGCTCCGGAAGCCACGCGCGCTTCCGGAGCCGGCGGCACCTTAGAAGTCGAACACCATGCCCACCTGCACGCGACGTGGATCACTCACGACGCAGGTTGCCTTGCCGAAGTTGGCGTTGGTTGCCGGCGCCGTGGGGATGAAGCCGTTGAAGCAACCAAGGTTCTGGTAGTTGAACACGTTGAACAAGTCGCCCACGATGCCGAGCCGACCCGACGGCAGCGGGATGTCCTTGCGGAAGCGCATGTCGACGTTGCGATAACCGAACGCCTTGATGCCAAGGAACGACTGAGCGGGAGGTACACCGGCGCCGAGCCGGAGTTTCTGCAGGTCGATGGTGCTGCCGGCAGACTGATCGTTGATGTTGTAGCGCGGGCCGGAGCTCACATTGAGCAAGCCCGACCACTGGATACCGCCGAGCACCGGGATGTTCACGATCCAGTTGCTGACCACGGTATTCTGCTGGTCGTTTGCGGACGGCGTGCGCGGATAGTCATCGACTGTGCGATAGTCGAGCGAGAACAAATCGCCGCCAACGCGAGATCCTTCCTGCAGGGTGTACGTCAGACCGAAGCCCCAATTCCACTTGTCGGCTCCACCGTTGCGATACGGGCGGTCGATGCGCAACACCGCCGCGTCATACCACGTTTTCACGGCGTTCGTCGAAATCAGCAACGCTGCATACGACGGAAGCGCGGCGCAGCACGATCCGTTGGGATTGCGGTTGCCGCGAATGAACGAAAAGCCATCGCGTGTGCGCATGCCGACATACGTGCCGGAGACCTGCCACGAGCCGAGCACCTGGCTGATGCCCGCATTGAAGTGCGTGGCACTGGGCGGCTTCGAGTTGTTGTCGATCAGGAAGGCTTCCGGCTTGCCCGTGGTTCCCAGGGCGAGCAGTTCGTCGAGCCCCGCCTTGGTGAGATACTTGGGCTGCCACACCGCCGTCGGCTGTCCGTTCACCGGCAGGCCATCGGTGGAGAAGCGGAACGTGCCCACCGAGAATTGCAGGCGGAAGCGTTCGTCGAGCGCGTTGTTGAAGTTATTGCGATCGTAGAACTTGCCCCAGCCGCCAAAGACCGTAGTCTTCTCCGATTCGGTCAGGGCATACGAGAACCCGACACGCGGCTGCACCGCGCCGAGGAACGGTTTGCGCTGTGTGCCGTCGGAGAAATACGAGGCCGGCAGTTTGAACGGCGCCGCTTCCGTCCGCACCTGTGTCGGCGTCACGTACTCGTTGTCGAACATGTTCGACTCGTAGTCCCACCGCACGCCGAGATTGATCGTCAGGCGTTTGAAGGGCGTATAGTCGTCCTGCGCATAGAGGCCCAACTGCGTATTGGGACGTGCGATGGTCGGATCGCCCTTACCGTACGCGGCCTGGAACGGAAACGCAAAGTTCTCGTTCGACCGGAACTGGTACAGCGGATTGCCGTTGAAGTACTTGGTCGCGCTGTAGTTCAGATAGTCGAGGTTGCCGCCCATCTTGATCACGTGCGAGCCAGCGGTGGTGAGGCCCGTGTACGTGTAGTCGTTGCGCAGCGAGTAGCGATCCTGCACGAACTTCTGATACGTGTCTCGTCCGCCCAGTCGGCCAACGCCCTGGTAGTTGCGACCCACCGTGCCGTCATCTTCCGGCGACGGATTCCACTTGGCGTTCGAGAAGTTGAAGAGTGTTTCGTTCAGGTGATCGCCGCTGGCATATGTCCGCTTGGCGTTCACGTTGGTGACACCGTTGCGCACATTTTCGGCCGCGCCAAAGCTGGTCTGACCGCCGAAGCTCCGAATGTCCGTCTCGTTGCGCAGCGAATACGACAGTTCGTACGACGTTGCGTTCGACTGCGCGTAGGTGAGCTTGCTGAAGATCAGATTGGACCGGAACGGCGAACCGAACGTCCCTGCCGCCGCCCGGAATTCAGAGGCAACGGCGGCCGGCAGTGTGGCCGGGATCGTGCCGAACACGACGGTGTTTTCACGATCCTGAATGTTCGCTTCGTACGAACCGAAGAAGAACAGTTTGTCCTTGATGATCGGACCGCCGATCGAACCACCCGCCATGTACCGCGCGAGTGAGGCACGACGGAACGTGGAGTTCGCCGCGCCCTTCTGATTCAACTGGAACGTGTCGAGCGCGGTGAAGTTCGTGCCCTGTCCGTACCCGAAGGCTCCACCCTGCCAGCGGTTGGAACCCGACTTGGTGGTGGCCGTGATGATCGCGCTGGTCGCCTTCTGATACTCGGCCTTGTAGTTGGCCGTGATCACGCGGAATTCCTGCACCGCGTTTTGCGGGAACGGATTGCCGCGGCTGGCATCCTGACCCGAAAGACCGGAGGGCAGCACATCGGACTTGAACGACGCGCCATCGATGAAGACGTTCACATACTGCGCGGGCTGCGCGCCGGCCGAGAACGACTTGGTGGTGGACGCGTTGTTGGCGCCGTTGATGCGCACACCCGGCGCGAGCTGTGCGAGCGCCAGGAAGTTGCGGTCGGACGACGGCAGATTTTCGATCTGCTCGCGGCTCACGTTCGTCGCCACTTCCGACGTCTTGGTTTCGATGGCACTCGCGGTCACGGTGACGGCGGCCAGCTGCGCGCTGGCATCGTCGAGCACGAAATCGAGTGACAGGGTCTGCCCGATGGCGACACGCTGCCTCTTGGTGACCGGCTGCAGGCCTACGCGACGCGAGGTGATCTCATAGTCGCCGGCCACGAGGCCGAGCAACGCATACGCTCCACGCTCGCTGACCAGCGACGAGCGTTGCAGTCCCGTTTCGACGTTGCGCGCCGTCACGGTGGCACCAGCGGCGGCTTCGCCGGCTTTGGTGGTGACAAAGCCGCGAACCGAGCCGGTGGTGGTTTGCGCACCGGCGGGAGCACCGATCGGAGCGAGGAGAAGGGCAACGGCCGCTGCGGCAGCCATGGCGGCGTGCTGCAGTCGGTCAACCCACGAACGCGAGGTCATGGAACAGATCTCCTGGAGGGGACTCGTCGGGATGCGCCACAGCTGGCGCGGATGATGAGGGAGGTGGGCAGTACTGCGTGGTACTCGATGAGTGCGGGGCCGCCTCGCAGCGCATCGATCAATCGGAGCGCTGCTTGTTCGCCGAGTTCGGCGATGGGCACGCGCACCGTGGTGAGTGGAGGAAGCAGAAAGCGCGCGATGGGGGTGTCGTCGAATCCAACGACGGCCACGTCATCCGGCACGCGCACACCGGCTTCGTGGAGTGCACCAAGGACGCCAATGGCCATGGCGTCATTGGCCGCGAAGATCGCGTCGGGGCGCTCGCCCGGACGGTCGTGCGTGTCGTGCAGCAACGGCCGCACGGCATCAAAGCCGGATTCCTGTCGGAAGTCGCCGGCCAATTCCTGGAGGGTGCAATCGGGGTACGACGCGGCGACTTCGCGCACCGCGCGCAAGCGGTCGTTGGCTTCGACGTTGCCGGCGGGTCCGCGAATAAAGGCAATACGACGATGCCCCAGTCCGAGCAGATGGTGCATCATCGCGGCGGCGCCGTCGTAGTTGTTGACGGAGAGCGTGGTGAACGGACCGATATCGCTGCCGCCGCCCACGATGACGGTGGGGAAACTGCGCGCGAGTCCGGCCAGTGCGGCGCGCGCGGCCGTATCGGGGGACATGACGACAAAGCCGTCCACACGCCCGCGCATGTTGCCCACGGCGGCGGCGATTTCCCGCGCGTCGCTGTGCGAGCTGGCGACCAGCATATGAAAGCCGTGCTTCTGCGCGGTCTGGTCGATGCCGCGGATGACCTCGGAGAAAAACTCGCCGTAGAGGTCGGGGAGCAAAACGCCGAGCGTCCCGGTGCGACGGGTAATGAGACTGCGGGCGCCGCCGTGCGGTGCGTAGCCCAACCGTTCGGCGACTTTGCGCACGCGGGCACGCGTCACGTCGGTGACGCGCTCGAGATCGTTGAGCGCGCGGGAGACCGTAGCGACGGAGACACCCGCTTCGCGGGCGACATCACGAATTGTGACTGCGGACGTTCGGTGCACGCGACCGGGGGGGAGGTCGGTGGCCGGCTCCGATGGCAGGAGGGGAGCCGTACAGCGAAAAAGGAGAGGGTCGGAAAGCTGCGGAAACGTTTACATGGACAGGATGTAAACGTTTACACGAAATCGATTTCCGTCAAGTGGCGAGTTCTGCCGGATCGCCCCGGGAGTCGCGATTGCGCTCTAATCCGTTGATTTATATGACGTTATACAAAAACAGCGGGGCGCTCAATCCACCGAGCGCCCCGCTGCCTCATTGCGACCGCTGTCTGAACGGCTGGCGTCTAGCGGAAGTCGTAGACCATTCCCAGCTGAACGCGCCGCGGATCGGCCGAGACACATCCCGCTTTGCCGAAGCCGGCATTCGTCTCCGGGGCCACGGGGATGTAGCCGTCAAAACAGCCAAGGTTTTGATAGTTGAAGACGTTGAACACGTCGGCAACGATCCCCAACCGTCCACTGGACAGTGGAATGTCTTTCCGCAGGCGCATGTCCACATTGCGATACCCGAACGCGTCGATGCCGAGGAATGACTCTGTGGGGGGACGACCCGCGCCCAGCAAGAGCCGCGACTGGTCAACGCCCGATCCGCGTGACTGATCGATGATGGTGTAGCGCCCGCCCGAGCTCAGGTTGAGCAATCCCGACCACTGAATGCCGCCGAGCACGGGGATATCGAGAATCCAGTTGCTGACGACG
This sequence comes from Gemmatimonadaceae bacterium, assembly GCA_017991005.1. Lineage (GTDB taxonomy): Bacteria > Gemmatimonadota > Gemmatimonadetes > Gemmatimonadales > Gemmatimonadaceae > Gemmatimonas. Next base: position 11,264 of record JAGNMU010000093.1, read on the forward strand.
GTATTCTGCTGATCGTTCTCCGACGGGGTGCGCGGATAGTCGGTGACCTTGCGGTAGTCGAGAGAGAATAAGTCGCCGCCGATGCGCTGCGCTTCCTGCAAGGTGTACGTCAGCCCGAAACCCCAGTTCAGCTTGTCGCGGCCCGCTGAGCGATACGGGCGCTCCACCTTGAGCACACCGGCATCGTACCACGTTTTCGGATCGTTGGACGACACGAACAGATTGGCATACGTGTTCAGGGGCGCGCAGCAGGAGCCGTCGGTGTTGCGATTGCCGCGAATGAACGTGAATCCGTTCTTGCTGCGGGTACCCACATACGAGGTTGTGACTTGCCAGTCACCCAACTTCTGCGTGATGCCCGCGTTGAAATGCTGCGCACTGGGTGGACGCGTGTTGTTGTTGATCAGAAACGCTTCAGGGCGCCCAGTGGTGCCGGTTGACAGCAGTTCATCCAGGCCGGCACGGGTGAGATAGCGCGGATCCCACACGACCGTGGGCTGTCCGTCGCGTGGCAAACCGTCACTGGAGAACCTGAACGTGCCAACGGCAAACTGGAGGCGGAATCGCTCGTCGAGCGCGTTGTTGAAGTTGTTGCGATCGTAGAACAATCCCCAACCGCCGAAGAGGGTGGTGTTGGCCGATTCGTTCAGTGCGAGCGAAAATCCGGCACGCGGCTGAATGGCGCCGAGAAACGGCTTGCGCTGTGAGCCGTCGGAGAAGTAGTCCGACGAGATATTGAACGGCGCCGCATCGGCGCGCACGGAAGCCGGCGTGACATAGTC
>JAGNMU010000094.1 GCA_017991005.1 Gemmatimonadaceae bacterium
GATAGCCGCTCCCGCTCTTGGATCTTCAGCCGGTTAATGAACGCCCGGGCCAAGGTCGAATAGGGAGAGGACCGTGGTGCACACCCTTTACCCCGAGACGACGATGGCGCAGTCACCCGAAGAGCAGACAGCCAAGATGGTCGCCTCGCTGCCATCGACGACCGGGAAATCCATGAACGAGTGGCTCGCGCTCACACGGGCATCCGGCAAGCAGAAACACGGCGAGCTGGTGTCGTGGCTCAAATCCGAGCACGGAATCACCCACGGGTACGCCAATCTCATCGCGCACCACACGCTCAAAAGCGACGCGGGATCGATGATGGCGGAGGGCGAGGACCTGGTGGCGGCGATGTTCGCCGGCGACAAGGCCACGATGCGCCCCATCTTCGATGCGCTGATGGCCCGCATCACGTCGATGGGCGCCGATATCGAGCAGGCGCCCAAGAAGGGCTACCTCAGTCTGCGTCGAAAAACGCAGTTCGCGACGCTGCATCCGTCGACCAAGACCCGATTCGATGTTGGTCTGAAGCTGAAAGGCGTCGCCCCTGCCGGTCGCCTCGAAGCCGCGGGATCGTGGAATGCGATGATGACGCACCGCGTGCGTCTGGAGCGCGTCGAGGACGTGGACGCCGAGTTGGCGGCGTGGATTCGGCAGGCGTACGACGGCGCGTAGTGCACGTTTCGGTTCGGTGACGACCTTCCCGAGTACGCAGCATTCGCTCGTCGATGCGCTGCGCAGTGACGAGGCCTCCACCCGCGAGCGCGCCGTCGAGTTGGTGGCACGCATCTATCGGGCGCCGGTCATGGCCGTGGTCATGCACCGCTGGCAGTTGCAAGCGGCCGACGCCGAAGATCTGACACACGATTTCCTCCTGCAGGCGTTCGACAAGGAGTGGTTCTCCCGCTATGACGCCTCGCGCGGACGCTTTCGGACGTTCGTGCGCACCTGTCTGCTCGCGTTTGCCAGCTCGCGATTCAAGTCCGAGCAGCGACTCAAGCGCGGCGGGGCAACGGAACATGTTGCGATCGACGACGTGACGCTTCCGGTACACGACCCCGAATTGGACGCGCTCTTCGACCGTGAATGGGCGCGCAGCGTTGTGAGCTCGGCCGTCGACGCGCTCCGCACAGAGTGTCAGACGCTCAACCGGGAGACGACGTTTGCCGTCTTCCTGGCGCACGACATCGATGGAGCCGAGGATGGCGAACGAACGTCGTACCGTGAGCTCGCCGACCGCTTCCGGATTCCCGTGACCCAAGTGACAAACTTCCTCACCTGGGCGCGTCGCCGTTTCCGCGTGCACGTGCTGGACACGCTCCGCGCACTCACTGCTGATGATGCCGAGTTTCGCAACGAAGCGCGTGCATTGCTGGGGGTTGAGCTGCCGTGACAACGCCGGTGCTCAGCGACGCCGCGCTCCGGCGGCTACGCGATGGCATTGACTGGCCGGACGTGGGTGCACGGTTCGAGGTTCGCGCGATGATTGGCCAAGGGGGCATGGGGCGCGTCTATCGCGTGTGGGACCGCCAGCTGGAGCGCGAGCTGGCACTCAAGGTGCTCTCACTGGATGCAGAGACGCCGACGCTGGCTCGCCGTCTGTCGCGCGAAGCGCGGGTGCTGGCGCGGCTGGAACACCCGGGTATCGTCGCCATTCACGACGCCGGGACGTTGTCGGACGGCCGCCCGTATTACCTGATGCGACTGGTGCGCGGGCAGAATTTGACCGAGGCACTGAGCGGGACCGGGCGCGGGGAGCGACTGCGAATCTTTCTGCGCGTGTGTGATGCCGTCGCGTTTGCGCATGCGCGCGGCGTGGTCCATCGCGACCTCAAGCCCGCCAATGTGATGCTCGGCGAGTTCGGCGAGGTCGTGGTACTCGACTGGGGAGTGGCGAAACTGCTGGAGGCAACGGTACCTGAGCCGGAAACACTCGCCAACGCGACGGCTCGCGGAGCCGTGACGGACGATGCGACCGCTGACGGCGTGGTGGTGGGGACACCCGGCTTCATGGCGCCTGAACAGGCAGATGGCATCACGCAGGCCATCGACGGGCGTGCCGACATCTTTGGGTTGGGAGCGCTACTGCGCTGGCTGCTGGAAACGGGACCGCAGGCTGACACCACGCGGGGCCCGTTGGCGGCCATCGCCAACCGCGCCATGGCGGGAGACCCGAATGCGCGGTACCAACGCGTCGAAGCGCTCGCCGACGATGTGCGGCGGTGGCTCGACGCGGACCCCGTCAGCGCCTATGACGAAAGTCTCCTCGAACGCACCGCGCGCTTCATTCGCCGCAACCGAACGTTGCTGTTGCTCTTGCTCGCCTACGCGGTGGTTCGGATCACCATTCTGCTGTGGCGTGGCGTCTGACCGAATGACGGCCGATTGCGCCGCCTAATGTGCCTTGGGGCTCACCGATATGGCACATGACATATCACACGACTTTTCACACAGCGACTGACGGAGACGCGCGATGAAGAAACCGATTCTGGGGCTGCTGGCCGGCGGCGTGTTGGGCGCGGCCGACGGACTCACCGCACTCATCTCTGCACCTGAAGTTGCGCCAGGCATCTTGGGCATTGTGCTCGGCTCGATGGGCAAGGGCCTCGTGGCCGGGGTGCTGATCGGCTGGTTCGCCCGCAAAGTGAACAACCTGCCCATTGGCCTGCTCTTTGGGCTCGCGATGGGCGCGCTGTTCGCATTGCCCTTTGCCCTTGGCACCGATCCGAACACCGGCAAGCAGTACTTCTGGGAGATCCTGATTCCCGGATCGATGGTGGGCGTGATTGTAGGGTTTCTCACGCAACGATACGGGGTGCGCGAGCGGCCGTCTGCGCGAGGGCTTACCCCCTGACGCGCTGTGGCTCCATCCCCTTTACCGATTCCTCCACCAGCTCCTCGAGCACGTCCAGGTCGATCCCGGCAAGACGCTTGAGATAGAGGCACGACTTGCCCGACTTGTGCGTGCCAAGTTTCGCGAGCAGCGCCTGCTTCTTGGGGAAGTCAGGCATCAGGTACACCGAGATGTCCCCTTTGCGCGGCGAAAACGCGATCACCGGCCAATCGCCGCTCTGTCCGCTCGCATACGCGTAGCGGTACATCCCAAACCCCACGATGGCGTCGCCCCACATGGCCGGGGGCTCACCGGTGATGCGCTGCATCATCTCGGCGATCGTGTTGCAGTCGGCGCGGCGAGCGGGATCGTCGATCTTGGCGAGAAAGGTGGCGACGCTGGCTTTCGTTTTCTTCGTTTTGGCTTCCGCCATGGCGACCTCAGCAGATTCGGGGGAGTTGCTCCCCAATCTGCATCGGTCGCGCGATCTGCGCACGCTCGTGGATTGCCGGCGCCACGAAAATCATACGGCGGTCAGGCGAGCGCGTCCTGCTACATCCCGATCGATACACTCAGGCGCAGTTGACGCGGTTCGACAGGATGAAAGTGCACATCCTCTACACCGCCGGCCGGCTCGCCTGCGAGACGCGACGGATAGAAGTACTGAATGTCGCGCGCGGTGGTGCCCAGCAGATTGAGCACGTTGGCCGCGAGACGCACTCGGCGGATGACGTACCCGAAGCTGGTGTTGACCAGCGTGGTCGGTGTTCCGCGCACGCTGTTGTCTTCGATCAACGGCGCGGCGCCAAAGTGGCGGACGCGGAGCGCAGAAAAGAACCCGCCCGCCGGTGGCTCCCACGTGACACCGGCCGCCACCACATTTTCCAGTGCGCCGGGGACGAACGCATTGCCGCGTGCCTCGTCGAGATATCGCGCCCTGGTGAACGACACATCCGCGTCGATCGTGAGACGCGGATCCGGGCGCCAGAAGTTTGCGACGGTCACGCCGGTGCGGCGGCTGCGCCCTTGCGGTTCTGTCGTGCCAGCGTCGCCCACAAACAACAACTCACTGTCGAGCGACAGTGACCACAGTGACGCGGTCGAACGAAACGCGGAGGTGGTGGCCACACGCACGCCCACTTCCGCGCCGCGCGACCGCACGAGCGGATCGACACGACTCACCGGTTCGCCACTCACTGGATCGACGGAAATCGTGCTGCCGCGTGCGTCGTTGCTGTGGAAGCCCAGCCCTCCACCCACGTAGAACTCCGCGCCCTGGAATGGCCCGAACACCAGCGATCCCTTGGGGCTGGCGAGTGCCGCGGTCCGCGTGCCGGAGTTGGCGGCGAGGTCGCTGACGACATCGAACGCGTAGGCATCACTACGGAGGCCGACGATGCTGCGGAACCGTGAGGCCCAGCGGGACTCCACACTGGTCCAGATCGCGCCGCTGCGCTGCCGCACATCGTCCGCGCGCACGCGGCTCGTGGCCACACGCGCCGTCGACGTGTTGAGTGCGACGCGCGCATCGTCAACACGCGATTGCACGCCGATGCGCACCGTGTGGGCGCTCCCAAACCATTCCGCCGCGCGCATGTACTCAGCATCGAGTCCGCCGACCGTGCGATGATCCACCTGCTCGATCTGATCGCCGCGTTCGGCGTCGTCCAGCTGGTAGGTGAAATTCGACCAGAGGTTGAATCCGTAGCGAACGCCGTACGCATCGACGCGCAGCAGTCCGTTGGCGAGCTGACGCCGCCATTGCACCGACAGACTATGACGTTCCGTGTTGCCGCCAAGCGATGGGTCGACCTGACCGAACCGCGAGATCACACCCGAACGCACCAGTCGGCTGGGAATCTGATCGGACGCGTTCCACGCATTCGAATACGATAGTCCGAGCACCGACAGTTCGTCTCGCGTGCCGCGCCACGTCCATCGCGCCATCCCGCTCAGCTTGCGCAATCCCTGCGCGACATCCCACGGTCCGTCGTACTGCTTCATTTCGCCGCCGAGGAGCACGGTGCTGCGCCCACGTGTCTGGCTGCCGGCCAGCACGGTGCGTCCGAAGCCCCACGCGCCTGCTTCGACACGGGCGATCGGCGCGGCGAGCGAGCGCGCCAGATGGAGTGTGGCACCGCCGGCGGCACCAAAATCGCCGAGTTCGGCGTAGTACGTGCCCAGTTTGTAGTCGAGCCGGTCCACCAGTTCGGGGATCAGCAGATTGAGATCGCTGTACCCCTGACCGTGCGCGTGCGTCGGCATGTTGATCGGCATCGATTCGATGCGCGTTTCGAAGTCCGTACCGTGGTCGAGATTGAACCCGCGCACGAACATCTGATTGGCTTTGCCGTCGCCACTGTGCTGCGTGAGGATCATGCCCGGGATGTTCTCGAGAATTTCACCCTCGCGCACCAACGGACGCAGGCGGAGGTCCGCGCGTCCGACGCGGCCCTGTGAGGCACTCTGTGCCACACCGGTCAGATTGTCCGCACGTCCGGTGACCTTCACGGTGGCGAGCGCAGTGATGGCAGCGCGAGCGGCCGCGCGTGTTGCAGAATCCCTCGCCGCGGAGTCGCGCGAAATCGAGTCGCGCGAAATCGAGTCGCGCGACTGGGCTCCGGCCGCGCGGCCGATCGATACCAGCGCGCACATCGCCAGGAGCGCGCGGAGTCTGAGGTGGGTCATAGAGCGTGGGAGTTGGGGGGTCTGCCAATCTGAAAGATGAGCGTCAGGCGTGCCATGGCATGAACCGGCCAGTACCTGAATCCGAGGGGCTACGCCGGAACCACTGTGCCGGATGCATCGCGGCCGGATCCTGGCGAAAAGCGGAAGCGGTTGGCGGGTTCCACGCGCCGACATGGCTAAATTGCGGGATGCTTTCTGTCTTCCAATTGGAACCGCCGGATTCCCTTGCCCGATATCAGGGAGGCGGGATCCCCAAGGGTGTGGTGATGCTGGTGGTCGTCGGCCTGCTCTATGTGCTGCCGACCATGCTGGCGTGGGTTCGCAAAAGTCGGCGCCGCTGGAAGATCACGGCCATCAACCTGCTGCTTGGCTGGACCGTCATTGGATGGATCGCGGCCATGGTGATGACCTACGCGTACGAACCGCCTCCCGAGAGCGAGCCGGACACTGAACACATTCCGGGCACTCCCCGCCCGCGCTGACCCGTGGTCTCGTGGTCCCGTGGTCCCGTAACGGCACCGCGCAACCGGTGTCCGGTCCCCTGCAACCCTCCTTCGTTCGCAGCGTATGCGTCTCGCCACCGTCTCGCTGACCGCTTCACTGGTGCTCGCGTGGGCCACTCCCGCCACCGCGCAAGACACGCCGCTCCCTCGGTCCGAACCGTGCGACGGACGCGTGATCTCGCGTGTCGAGATCCGACGGTCGAGCCGCACGATCATGGACAAGCAGCGTGCACCGGGATGGTCGCGCGCCATTCTGCAACCGCTGCTGCTTGGTACGCCGACCCGCGCGTCCGCCATTGCCCCGTTTCTTCAGCTCCGCGAGGGGCGCCAGTGCTCGGAGCAACGACGGCGCGAGTCCGAGCGTCTGCTGCGTTTGCAGCCCTATCTCGCCGATGCGTCGGTGCGCGTGTTCGACGAGGCCGACGGCCGCGTCCGCATCGAAGTCGAGACGATCGATGACATTCGGCCCGTGATCGGGTTTGGCCTGCGTGATTCCAAACCGAGTGAAGTGGAGCTTGGCAATGCCAACATCGGTGGCAGCGGGCAGCTCGCGGCCGTGCGCTGGCGTGACGGCCGGGCTTTTCGCGACGGCTTTGGTGCGCGGTATTCGCACTACCACATCCTGGGCGGGCCCAACGTCGCGACCATGAACATCGCGCAGACGCCGCTGGGATCGTATGCGCAGTTCTCGGTCGGGCGACCGTTTTACACCGACCTGCAGCACACGGCTGGTTATGCCGGCTACGTGAAAGACGACGGGTACCTCTCGTTCACCCGCACCGACGGCGACCCCTTTTCAATCAGGTCGTCGCGCGAACGTGCCGACGCGGGTGTGGCATTTCGCGTGAACACCCTTGGTCGCATCACGTGGCTCGTGGGTGCGCTGACGAGTTATGAGCGACGCGGCAGCGGTTCGGATGTGGTCATCATCACCGACAGCGGTTTTGTGGATACCACCGATGTCGCGTTGGCTGGCCGCTTCCAGACACAGCGTTCGACGCGCGCCGGCCTCGTGTTGGGTGTTCGTGCCCTTTCGTTTGCGAAGGTCAAGGCCTTTGACGGACTCGAAGGCACACAAGACGTGGCGCGCGGTCTGCAGCTCGCGACGACCATCGGACGCGGTATCACCGGCGACGATCGTCGCAGTTTTGCCACCGCCGATTTCTACACGGGGGCGGGCACCGAACGCTCTTTTGTGGGCCTGCGCGTGCAAGCCGAAGCGCGCCAGAATCCCGGCGGGTGGGGCAACGGCGTCGTGAGCGGTCGGCTGGCGTGGTACAATCGGCCGAGTCCGCGACAGACTCGCATCTGGACCGTTGAATACGCCGGTTCGTCGTCGGACAGTGTGCCGTACCAGCTCACCATTGCCGACCCGCTCACCGGGCTGCGTGGCTACACCGGTTCACGACTCAGTGGTGGTCGACGATTGATCGCGCGCGCCGAACGGCGTCTGATCATGCCCGGCATCTCGCGCTACCTGGGATGGGGCCTCGCGGGTTTTGCCGACGTAGGTCAGATGTGGGCCGCCAAAGTGCCCTATGGCGAAACAGGAACCCGTGGCAGCCTCGGCGTGAGCGTGCTGGCGGCGGTCCCGCGCGAGTCACGCAGTGTGGCGCGCGTGGACATCGCCTATCCGCTGGCGCCGGACAAACACGCCAAAGGCTTCGACATTCGCGTCACGTATCGCATTGCCGCCCGCGCATTCTGGCGAGAGCCGTCGCAGCTCACGCGAGCACGGCTCGGTAGTCCTACGACTGACATTTTCACCTGGCCGTAACGGCGCGGATCCGAGAGGCCGTTGCAGTTCCAACGGCACTTCTTCATCGCAGAGACGCAGGGGGCGCAGAGGCGCTGGTCGGACGGGTCGTTGCTGTTCCAACCGCAACTGCTTCATCGCAGAGGCGCAGAGGCGCTGGTCGGACGGGTCGTTGCTGTTCCAACCGCAACTGCTTCATCGCAGAGGCGCAGAGGCGCTGGTCGGACGGGCCGTTGCTGTTCCAACCGCAACTGCTTCATCGCAGAGACGCAGAGGCGCGTGATCGGCAGGTCGTCGCTGTTCCCCCAAAAACGAATTGGGAAATGGCTCCGCACCTGCCGATCACGCGCCTCTGCGCCTCTGCGCCTCTGCGACAAGGCTGTTCGCTGTTCGCTGTTCGCTGTTCGCTGTTCGCCGTTCGAACGGTTTACCGCGGTGCGTTCACCCGGCCCGCGTTCAGGTAGTCGAAGTTGAGGATCGTGTTGAAGACCAGGAAGTACGATCCCAGTGTGCTGCCACGATAGACCGGGTTGTTCGCGAACAGCACCACGTGCCCCTTGTCCATCGGCGCGTCCACGACCACCGGACGCTGCGCGATCGTGCCACCGCCGTCGAGCAACCCGGACACCAGCAGTTGGCCCTGATCAGCAAAGCGCAGCGGAACGCGCGGACGCTGGTCGGGCGGAATGATGTTGAGCGGGTTGCGCATCTGATCTTCCGTCGGCACCGCCACCTGCCACGGCTGCACTGGCGTCGGGGTTGGAACCGTATCGGCGTGACCAACGGTGTTGAGCGGACGTCCCTGCACCACGTCCGGATCATCCGGGGTACCGCGACCCGTCGCACGCGGGCCGCCGTCGCCGCCAAAGCGTCCGCCGCCGCCGCCACGTCCGCCGCGAGCATTCGCGACGCCCAGCACCATCCCGTCGCTGCTAAACACGGCCAGATTGTCCATCACGCCGTACACAATCGGACTCGTGTCATCGGCGAGTCGCGAACGCAAAAGTGTGCCCGTCACGACACGCGTGGTCGGCGTGGACGTGCTCACGCCGTTGGCCATCCCGAACTGGATCGCAAACTCGGCTGTGCTCTCCGATGTGATCAGCACACCGCCGTTGCTCACAAACGACTGCAACTTGGCGAGCCCATCCCAGCCGAGCCCCGGACGCATGTCGTCGGTCTGCGCGTAGGTGCCGATGTTCGGCGTTTCCGGCGTGTTCTTCCACGGAATCGGGTTACGCCACTGCGGCATGCCCTGGATGATCGACACCGGATTGCCACTGCCCGGCGCCATGATCAGCACATCGTACTTGGCACGCACGTCGGCCAGTTTCGGAATGTCCTGGAAGCTGATGTAGTCGTACGGAATGCGCAGCGCATCGAACGCGTACCGCCACCAGCCTTCCGTCTGTGTGCTGGTCCAGCTATGCACCATCGCAATACGCGCTGCGCGGAGCGGATGGGTTTGCACCGACGGTGTTGCACCCAAGGCCGTCACGCTGAGACCCAGTTCACGCGTGGCTTTGTCCAGCACGTCTCGCGAGATACCGTGCACGATGAACGACCCACGATTGAACTTCTTGCCTGCCGCGTCAAACGATTCTTCGGCGGCCTGAAAATCCGCGTCTTTCAACTGATAGCGCAGCGTGATGAGCGCGTTGTCCGCGTTGTGATTGATGGCGAACACATTCCCCTCGCCGCTCACGCCGCCAGGCGCGGTGATGGTGCCGGTCACCCGCGTCATCGGTGCCTTCAGCACCATCGTGTCAACCACGCGTGTCGCCTGAACGCCAAACCCTTCGGGGAACGTCCAACCCGTGTCGTCGTATGGTGTTTTCTGCTCGTCGTTCGGGCTCCAATACTGGTAGTCGAGGAGCGCGTCGGCGATGCGTGAATACGGCTGATCCATGCGGATCACATACGAGCCCGCCGGGAAGGTCCGCTTTTCTGCGGTAGCGGTAGCGGATGCGGATCGTGTGCTGTCACCCGCCGCGCCTGCGGCACCACCACGCCCACCGCGTCCGCCGCCGGCGGCCGCCGTGCGACGCACCGGCATCGTCACGCTGAACTCGGCCGTTGCGCGCGAGATCTCCACGCCCTGCATCTGCAGAATGCGCAGCAGCTCGGCCTGCGTGCCCAGCCGGGTGTCCGACGACGGCAGCACATACGCCGCCGGACCTTCGGTTTTGGCTTTGAGAATCGACCGTTTGGACTTCTCGTAGAAATTCCGCAGCAGCTGCACCCGCGTGTTGGCCGTGTAGTTGAGCGAGACCAGCAGCCCTGTCATTTCGTAGTTGTTGTTGTTGCGCAGCGACCACTTGAAGCGACCCGTGATCGGCGGATTCTGCCGGTACCAGGTGCGGGAGGTCTCGTTCGCGCCCAACTGACGCTCGACGGTCTCCGCCGTGCCCCCGTTGCCGAACGTTTCGTACAGGCGGCTTACGCCGTTGTGCGTCGCGGCGATGAACATCAGGTAGCCCGGCGACCACGTGTCGAAGTTGCCGTGTGCGTACACACCAGGCATCCCGAGGCGCGTCATCTCCTGCACGTTGTTCCAGCCGATCATCTGCCATTCATTCGTCAGCAGCGGATCGAGCCACGCATTGTACGGGCCGTCGCCGATCGTGTTGTCGTACAGGAACGAGCCCGACTCGTGAAGGTCGTGCAGCACCTGCGCTTTCCAGTCCACGTACGTGTTGAGCACGTTCTGCGTGAGCTTGAGCGTCATGCCCATCGCGTCGCGATTGTTGTCGTGCGCCACGTACTTGCCCCAATAGAGCAGGCTCGGCGGCGTCTGTCCCGGATGTGCCATCTTCCACTTGAACACATCCACCACCCGGTCACGCCCGTCCACTTCCACCACCGGCGTGATGAGCGTGATGACGTGGTCGCGGATGTTCTTGACGTACGGGCTTTCGTCCACTGCCAGTCGGTAGGCGAGTTCCATCAGCGCCGTTGGTGCACCCACCTCGGTGGAATGGATCGTCCCGGTGATGTAGTAGACCGGCACAGCGGAGTGGGCGAGGTCGTCGGCGACCGCGTCGTTCATGTTGATGGTACGCGGATCCGCGAGCTTGGCGAGTTTGGCCTTGTTGGACTCGAGTTTCGCCAGCAACGCTTCCGATGCGACGGCCACGGCAATCATCTCCCGGCCTTCTTCACTGGTGCCGATCGACACCACCTTCACACGCGGCGTGGATTTGGCCAGCAGCCGCATGTAGTCGTGGACGTCCTTCGAGTACGGCAGGCGGTTGGGCGCGCCGGCGATATCGCCGAGCGTGGCCATCGGCGTCGGGATGCCCTTGGCCGCCGGCATGTAGTCGACCAGCGACGACAGAAAGAACGGCTCGGTCGTGTATTCCTTGATCTTCCGGGTGTAGGCCTCGTCCAGCGGTTGGCTTGGATTGCGCCCGGGCTTGGCCGTCGACACCGCTGTTTGTGCCCCAAGCGGCAACGGGTGGGGGGCCAGCACGCCCGCAACCAGCAACGGAGCGACTATCGGTGCGAAGAGCGTGCAGATGCGCCAGCTGGCGCGCGCACGGAGGGAATCAGAACGCCGCATGCATACCTCGGAGGGGGTCCAGCCGGGTTCGAACGCGATGGGGAGATGCACGAATCCCGGACCGTCGGAACATGCGAGCTTTCGGGGCGTCGTGCCAGCGACGCGCGACCGTCACCGGCTCGGCGCGCCCGCTGCGCCGCCTTGTCTGCCGTCGCCGGGACGACAAGCTTTCGGCACCACGACCATTTCCTACTCTTTGGAGTCCAGATGCTGATCAGTCCCCAGCTTGCCCAGGCCATCAATACGCAGATCGGCAACGAATATTCGGCGAGTCTGCAGTATCAGGCGATTGCGGCGCATTTCCATCGTGCGAATCTGATGCTGCTGGCCAAGCTGTTCTTCAAGCAGGCGGATGAAGAGCGCATGCACGCCGAAAAGCTGCTGCACTATGTGCTCGACACCAAAGGGGAGCTGCGCATCCCGGCGGTGCGGGAACCCGTGCACACGTTTGCGACGGCCGAGGCGGCCGTGGACGCGGCGCTGGCGTGGGAGATCGAAGTCACGGGCCAGATCAAGCGGCTCATGGATATCGCCGCGTCCGAGAACGACTACCTGGCGCAGGGATTTCTGCAGTGGTTCATCGACGAGCAGCTGGAAGAGGTCAACAAGATGGACCGTCTGCTGAACGTCATCCGCATGTCCGGCGATCGCAATCTGATCATGGTGGAAGCCTACCTGGTGCACGGCAGCGGCGACGCGTAGG
>JAGNMU010000096.1 GCA_017991005.1 Gemmatimonadaceae bacterium
TCCACTCGCAGCGCATAGCTCTGCCCCGGCTCGAGCTCGATGGCAAACCGACCATCGTCGCCGGTGGTGAGCGGTTTGTCGCCACCCAACACGCGCACGGTCGCTTGTGCGAGTGGGGCCATCTGGCCAAAGTCGCCGACGGTGCCCGTGACCCCGGTGAAGCTCCCGCGCACGCGAATCGTGTCGACGGAGGCCGTCAACGCCGACATCGCCACATCCAGCCGGACGCGCGTGTCGTCGATCGACACATCAGCGCTGGCGGCTTCGAATCCGATGCGCTTGGCTATGAGCGCATACCGACCGGCGGCGATCGACGGGACAAGGAATCGCCCGTCTTCATCGGTTCGCGCGACGTATACGAGACTATCGCGCGTGACGCGCACCAGGACATCACTGATCGGGGCCCCGTCGGCCGCGCGCACCGTACCGCTCAACGATCCCTTCGGCTTCTTCTGCGCCGACAGGTCGGAAGGCGCGAGCATGGCAGTCAGTGAGCACAGACCAAGCGCGGCGATCAGCGCGCGCCATGGCGTGGGACGGCGTGTGGCAGACATTCGCACAAAGCACCTCCGGAAATGGGTTGTGTCACCCGTTCATACACTTCACGGTGCCACGCGCCCCACGTCCGCCTGGACCGTGGTGTCGAGTACCAATTTCGCGGGCATCGGTGCGAGGCATCACAGGGATGCACGAAAATGTAAAGTGTGGATAATCTGTGACGTGCGCCGTGCGTGACGAACTCGTCCAACTCCATTGCATTACACGGGTTGCGCTCTCACGCTGAAAGTGTATTCTACGCGCGTCACCCTACGTGTTTGACATGTTGCGCGGACCACCGACGTCGGTGGTGTTCGCTGCCCGACGGCTTGAGTTCGCTGCAGGACGCACGCTCGTTCCAACGTATCCGACATCGCTGACATACTGATCCGTCGCGAGTTCGACGGGTCTGGCCATCCACTCTCCGCCCGCCCAGCCCAGTATGGAGCTACCCCGGATGACCTTCGAGTTCGAAGAGAGCGCCACACAAAACGCCCGCATGAAGGTGGTGGGTGTTGGTGGCGGCGGCGGCAACGCCGTCAACCGCATGATCGAGGAACATCTCGAGGGAGTCGAGTTCATTTCGGTGAACACGGACGCCCAGGCGCTGCTCAACTCGAAGGCCGACGTCAAGATTCAGATCGGCAAGAAGCTGACACGCGGCCTCGGTGCCGGTGCACGTCCGGAGATCGGTCGTCAGGCCATTGAGGAAAACCGCGAAGACGTCAAGCGTGTGATCGGCAACGCCGATCTGGTGTTCGTCACGTGCGGCATGGGCGGCGGCACGGGCACGGGCGCAGCGCCGGTCATCTGTCAGCTCGCGCGCGAAGCGGGCGCACTCACGGTGGGTATCGTGACGCGTCCGTTCCTCTTTGAAGGACGCAAGCGCATGCGTCAGGCCGAAGAGGGGATCGCCGAGATGCGGAAGAACGTCGACACGATGATCATCGTGCCGAACGAGCGACTGCTGGCGGTGGTGGGCAAGGGCATTCCGTTCCACGAAGCGCTCAAGAAAGCCGACGAAGTGCTGCTGCATGCCACACAGGGCATCTCAGTGCTGATCAGCGAGACCGGTTTGGTGAACGTCGACTTTGCCGACGTGCGCACGGTCATGCAGAACGGCGGCTCGGCGCTCATGGGCACCGGCATCGGTCGCGGCGACAATCGCGCCATGGAAGCGGCGCAGCAGGCGATCGCTTCGCCGTTGCTCGACAACGTCTCCATCTCCGGCGCTACCGGTGTGCTGGTCAACATCACCGGCGGCGAAGATCTCACGCTCGGTGAAGTGCACCAGATCAACGACATTGTGCACGATGCCGTGGGTGACGAAGCTGAAATCATTTTCGGCGCAGTTCACGAGCCGGCGATGATGGGGGAAATCCGCGTGACGGTCATCGCGACGGGTTTTGACCGAATCGTGCAGGGCGGGTATGGGGCCAGTTCGTCCCACGGATACAACGGCCCGCATGGCTCCGCGCACGGCGGCACCCATGGCGGCACCCACACCGGGCACCGCCAGGTGGCGTCCTCGTCGGGCAGCTTTGCCAACCCGGCCGATCAGAACAGCTCGCGTCCGGCCGCCGCCGGGAAACCTTCGGTCCTTCCGTTCCCGACGCAGCCGGGCCAAGTTGGGAGACCTTCAGGACCCTCCGGGCGTCCTGCTTGGGAAGGCGCACCGCCGCGCCAACCGCGTGTTCCCCCGACGTCGACTCCGTCCTCCTCCAGCAACGAGCTGGATGACATGGAAATCCCGACGTTCATACGGAGACAGATGGATTGAGCCGGACGCCGATCAAACTGCTCGTGGCCGCGATGTGCATCGCGGTCGGAGCAGTGGCGATTTCACTCGGACGACCGGTCCCCGAACGCCCCGCGGCGAGTGTCCTCGACGCGGGGTCTCGTGCGTCCATAGCCTCGCGTTGGCAAACGCGCGTGGACACCGTTCGCAAGGGCGAACCGTTGGTTGCGGTGCTCGAACGGGCGGGCGTGCCGCGCGAAGATGCCAATCGAGCCCTACTCTCCGCCTCCAGTCTTGACCTGCGGCGCGTTCGTGCCGGCACCACCATCACCACGCGCACCAACCCAGATTCCGGTGCCGCCGAGATCGTCTTTCAAATGGCGATCGACCGGCTTGTCCGTCTGCGGCGTGCAGCACCCACTGTCTGGACTGAATCGGACGAACGACTGCCGTGGACCACGGACACCGTGGTGGTCGGCGGCGAAGTACGCTCGACCCTCACCGACGCCATCGAACGCGGTGCGGCGGCGTTTCCCGAAGAGTCACGCGATGACGTGGCCTACGCGCTCGCCGATGTGCTGGAATACCGGGTCGACCTGAGTCGCGACCTGCAAAAGGGCGATTCGGTACGGGTGCTGGTGGAACGCAAGATCGCGCCGAACGGCCTTGTGAGACCGGGCGCCATTCTCGCGGCACGCATGATCGTCGCCGGCCGCGCGGTTGAAACGGTGCGGTTTACCAACGCCAAAGCCGAAGTCGAATACTTTGACGGTGAAGGGAAGGCGATGCGCGCGGGATTCCTGCGTGCGCCGCTCGCCTTCCGCCGCATCTCCAGTGTGTTCGGGCTGCGCAAACACCCGATTCTCGGAATCTGGCGCGCGCATCAGGGACTCGATTACTCCGCCGCCAAAGGCACCGATGTCCGCGCGTTGGGCAACGGCACCGTCATCTTCGCTGGATGGAAGGGCGGGTACGGACGTGTTGTGGAAATTCGCCATCGCAACGGATTCGTGACGCGTTACGGGCACCTGAATGCGTTTGCGTCAGGGATTCGGCGCGGCGCGTCCGTCGCGATTTCGCGCACGATCGGGTACGTCGGCGCGTCCGGTCTGGCCACCGCGCCACACCTGCACTTTGAAGTCCTCGTCAATGGCAAACACCGTGATCCCAGCAAGGCACTCAAGGATCAAACCGGTGAACCGATCGCCGTGGCTGATCGGTCGGCGTTCGCCGCGCTGCGCGCACGCTTTTTCGCCCGGTTGGGCGGAGCGATCGACGGGGCACCCGTGGTCGCCAGCAACCCCGCTGCCAACAGCGCGCGTGGAGATGCCGCGCGCAATGCCGGCGACGAATAATCGTCGTCGCGTTGGCGCCGCGTTGGTTGCAGGACCCGTGACTACTGAACGCTGGCTGGCGACACAGTGATCCGCTGGTCGATCGCGATTGGCATCGCCCTGCTGATCGCATGGCTCGCCTACGCACGCGCAGCGACACCGGGACAGCGCGGACGTGTGCTGCTGCTCGCGCTGCTCCGCTTCGCGGCCGTGCTGCTGGTGGCGGCGCTCTTTGTTGGCGCACCGGCGGCGCCGCCCAGTCCGGCCTCTCCACTGGTCGCGCTTGACGTCTCCGCCAGCTGGCGTCGTGCGGGCGGAGATGATTCCACGCTGGTCCGGGCGCTTCGCACCAAATGGCGCGACGCGATTCCGCCTGAGGCCACGGGCGACATTCTCCTGATTGGCGACTCGCTGCGCGACATTGATCGTGACGCCATCGCCGCGCAACTGCCCGCGGACATGACCACGCGCGTGCGCACGGCGGTCGATCGCGCGAGCGCGCTCGGACGCCCGCTGGTGCTGCTCACCGACGGAGAAATCGAGGACCCCGACGCACTGGCGGATGCACCCCCAGGCTCTCGCGTGCGCGTCTTTCCCAAGGCCGCCAAAGCCGACGCGGCCATTGCCGATCTGACCGTGCCCACGTCGGCGACGGCCGGCGATACCCTGCCGATCGCGGCATTGGTTGGGGCCGGCGCCGCCGGCTCGCCCGAAGGCACGCTTCGGCTCTCGTTGGACGGCGCGGCGGCGGGGAGTGTGGCCGTGCCGGCACTGGCGGCCTTCGCCACCACGCGCGTCACACTGCCGGTGCCACTGCCACGCGGCGCCCGTGTGTCCATGCTGCAAGCCGTGATTGCCGTGGCCGGCGATGTGGAGCCACGCAACGATACGCTGCGCGCCGTGATTGAAGTGGGAGATCGACCACCCGCTGTCTTCATATCGACCGCGCCCGACCTCGACGTGCGCGAAGTGCTGGTGGTTTTGCGCGGCGCCTTGGCGCTGCCAACCCGGGCCTACTTGCGTCTCGCGCCGGGCGCGTGGCGCGTGGAAGGAACACTCGAGCCCATCCGCGAGGAGGAAGTGCGGGCGCGTGCGGCCGCGGCCGGGTTGCTGATCGTGCACGGGGACACCAGCTGGGCGCCACAGCGCGCCGCAGGTGCGGTACGCGCCTCGCGCGCGCTCTGGACACCCGCTCCACCGACGGCGGCCGCACGTGCGGGTGAGCTGACCCGCGCGGCCGAGTGGTACATCAGTGGCGCTCCCGCCTCGCCGCTCTCGGCCCCGCTGGCCGGGCTGCCGTGGGACAGTCTGCCGCCGCTGACCTTGGCTGGCGTGCCGCGCGGTTCGATCAACGTGCTCGAGGCCCGACTGGGCAAACGCGGTGACGCCGTGCCCGCGATTGTCGCGCGTGACGACGCCGGGATGCGCACCCTCGTCATTTCCGGATCCGGTTATGCCGGCTGGTCGCTACGCGGCGGACGCAGTGCCGAGGTCTTTGGCGCACTCTGGGGTACTATCTTTGACTGGCTGGCGGTCGGACGTGGCGACGTGCGTGCCGCTCGGCCACTCGAGGCGTGGCAGCGTGCCGGTGATGCGGTGCGCTGGCGGCGGGGCGGCTCCGATTCGGTCGTGACGGCCGTGATTGCTCCGCGAGGTGTGGCGGGCGATGCCGCGCGGCCGGGGGCCACCACGGGTGACACGGTGCGCATTCGTTTTGCGAGCGGCGCGGTCGATGCCATGTCGTCGCCGCTGCCGGCTGGCGTCTACGACGTCCGGACGACTGGCGGGTCGTCGGTGCTGGTGGTGAACGCCGCTCGCGAGTGGCTGCCCAAAGCGCCGACTGTCGTAGACGGCGAACTTTCACGCGGATCGCTGTCCACCGAGGCGCCACGCCTGTCGGATGAATGGTGGCCCTTCGCCGCGGCGTTGCTGCTCCTGTGCGCGGAGTGGATCGCCAGACGGTTTGCCGGATTGCGCTGAGCTGTACGCGCGGCGATCAACATTTTGTAAGGTCTCGGGGAGTCATGGCTCGATTGTTTCGCAAGAAGGACGACGTTCCCAAGCGCTCGCTTTGGCAGCGTGTCAAGGATGTCGTGCGCACCGACTTTGGCGTGCTGCTGCGAGGCGGCGTCGATCAAGGCTCGCTTGAAGCGCTCGAGACCCTGCTCATCGAGTCCGATTTTGGTGTGCCCACATCGCTCGCGCTGGTGGCTGAAGTGGAGCGACTGGCCAAGCGCGGCGAGGTCAAGACGGACGGTGAGTTTCGCGATGCATTGGCCAACGGCGTCGAGGCGGCGTTGCGCAAAGGCAACTCGGATCCGTCGCTGCGAACGGCAGCATCAGGGCCGACCGTCTTGCTCGTCATCGGCGTCAACGGTGCCGGAAAGACCACGTTCATTGGCAAGCTTTCGGCGCAGTTTCAGGCAGAGGGGCGCAAGGTGCTCGTTGGCGCAGCCGATACCTTCCGTGCGGGCGCGATCGACCAACTCCGCGTCTGGGCGCAGCGTGCGGGTGTGGATTTTGTCGGAGGCGCGCCGGGGTCGGATCCGGCTTCCGTGGCGTTCGATGCGGTCGAGGCGGGCATTACGCGCGGCTGCGATATCGTGATTGTCGACACGGCCGGCCGATTGCATACCAGCGACGATCTGATGACGGAGCTGCGTAAAATCAACCGGGTGATTGCCAAACGCCTTCCCGATGCGCCGCACGAGGTGCTGCTGGTGCTCGATGGCACCATCGGACAGAACGCACTCGCGCAAGCGAGAACGTTCACTGCCGCCGTGCCGGTGACCGGCATCATCATCACCAAACTCGATGGCACCGCCAAAGGCGGCATCGTGGTGGCCGTGCACGAAGCGCTCGACGTCCCGATCAAGTTCGTGGGCGTCGGTGAGCAGATCGGCGATCTCGCGCCGTTCGACGCCGCCGAATACGCGCGGGAGCTTGTAGAGGCGTGACCCCGGCGTCTCGCGGATCGGGATCGACCGAGTCCGGGTTTCCCGGAGATCGCGATCCGCGTCGGCGACCACCATCGCGTCCCGCGCCGCGGCTGACGCTCGAGACGCCGGTGACCTATCTCAAGGGGGTAGGGCCGGCCCGTGCCGAAATGCTGGCGCGCATCGGGATCACGGTGGCCGGTGATCTGCTGCAGCACGTGCCGCATCGCTACGAAGACGCCACCACGGTCACGCGTATCGCGCAGGCCCATGTCGGCGCTGACGTCACGGTGCTCGGGCAGGTCATCGCGAAGGGGGTGCTGCCAACACGCAAAGGGCTTCGCGTCTTTCAGGCCGTCCTGCAGGATTCGACCGGCATGCTCGAAGTCGCGTGGCCGGGGCGGCCCTTCCTGGATCGCACCATCAACAAAGGCGACTGGCTGTTGTGTACCGGCGCCGTGCGCTTCTTTCACGGTCGCCGGCTGCAGCCGCGCGAGTTTGTCAATCTGGGCCCCGAGGAAGAGGGGACGTCGGAGGGTCGCGTCCTGGCGGTGTATCCAAGCACCGAAGGGCTGTCCGTGCGTTGGCTGCGCTCGCTCGTGCAGCAACAGCTCGATGCCCTGTTGCCACTGGTCACCGAGGTGCTGCCCAGCGCCGTGCTGAAGGAAGCAGACGTGCCGCCGCTGCGCGAGGCGCTGCGCATGGTGCATCGCCCCACGTCGGTGGCCGAAGCACATCTCGGACGTGCGCGCCTCGCCTTTGAAGAGCTCCTGTACGTGCAATTGCTGCATCGTCGTGCCAACATGCTGGCGCGGACAGCGCGCCACGGCACTGCGTTCGTCAATCGGCGTGAACTGACCACGCGGTTGCGCGATGCGTTGCCGTTCACGCTCACCGGCGCGCAGCGTCGGGTGATTCGGGAAATTGTGGCGGACATGGGCAGCGCACACCGCATGCACCGCCTGCTGCAGGGAGATGTGGGGAGCGGCAAGACGGTTGTTGCGTTATTTGCAGCGTTGCTCGCGATGGAGAACGGCAAGCAAGTCGCGCTGATGGCGCCAACCGAACTGCTTGCCGAACAGCATGCGCGAACCGCCGCCACGCTGCTCGCACCTCTGGCGATTTCACCTGTGCTGATCACGGGACGCCTCTCCGCCAAGGACCGCCGCGCCGCGCTGTCGCGCCTTGCGTCTCACGAACCTGTGCTCGCGGTTGGCACCCACGCCCTGCTGCAGGAGACAGTCGAGTTTGCCGATCTTGGCCTCGCCATCATCGATGAACAACATCGGTTTGGCGTCGAACAACGCGCGACGCTCGGCGCGAAGGGACAACGACCCGATGTCTTGCTCATGACGGCAACCCCGATTCCGCGTTCGCTGGCGCTCACTATGTACGCGGACCTCGATGTCAGTCTGCTCGACGAGCGGCCGCCGGGCCGGCAGCCGGTGACGACCGTTCACCGCACCGAGTCCGCACGCGGCAAGGTGATGGAGTTTGCCAATCACCAATTGGCTGCCGGTCGGCAGGTCTACGTGGTCTATCCACTGATCGAGACCTCGGAGAAGATCGATCTCAAAGCGGCATCGGTCATGTTCGAAGAACTTGCAAACGGCGTCTTCGCCACACGGCGCGTGGCGCTCCTGCACGGACGACTCCCCGCCGACGAACGCGACGAGATCATGCGTCGTTTTCGCGACGGACAGATCGACGTGCTGGTCGCCACCACGGTGATCGAAGTGGGTATCGACGTGGCCAACGCCACGGTGATGATCATCGAGCACCCCGAGCGATTCGGACTGTCCCAGTTGCACCAGCTTCGGGGCCGTGTGGGACGTGGCGCCGAACAGTCGTATTGCATCCTGCTGGGCGACGTTGGCGCCGATGCGGCCGAACGACTCGAGTTGTTTTCGGCCACCGACGACGGTTTTGAAATCGCCCGCGCTGACCTCCGGTTGCGAGGCATGGGGGACTTGTTCGGGGCCAAGCAGCATGGCGAGCCGGCCTTTCGCATTGCCGATCCTGTGCGAGACGAGGCGCTCAACGAAGTCGCCCTCACGGTGGCCGACCGGGTGCTCCATGTCGATCCCGAGTTGGGCCTCCCGGAGCACGGCGGGATGCGGCAGCGTCTGAATGCCGGCTACGCCCGGGCGCTGGAGCTCTTCCGGGTGGGCTGAGTTCCGGGACAAATCGTGTCCAATGGTCCGCTAGATTCGTCTACGACGTACCTGAACCGTACATTACGGTCGTGATCGGTACCGACGCCGCGCCGATCACAATGAAGAACCCCAGCACGTGAGACGCGATGCCGAGTGGTGGCACGCAGCGCGCACATCGATGGCCTGCGTGGCGAGCGACCGTTGTGGTCCTGCTCGCCTCTGTTGCACTCGGCACCACCTTCGATGTGTGGTACCGCAACGTCCTGGTGTCGCGTGAGCGCGAGCGCGTCATGGCCTACGCGACGCCGTATGCCAGTGCGTTCGAGTCGGCCGTCGGTCGCCGGCTCTCCCGGCTCGCCGGCCTTCGCGCCTTTGTAGAGTCGCGCCGTTCGGTCGAGCAGCTGTACGACGAGTTCCCCACGTTCGCGAGCGGACTTCGTGCCGGCGCGCCGGGTATTCGTGCCCTTGAACTGGTCGACGACGGACGGATTTCGGCCGTGGTACCGAGAGACAGCAACGAAGCGGTGATTGGCTATGACCTGTATGCCGACTCGCGCCCCGTCATCCCCGGCGATGTGCGTCGGGCCATCGAGACCGGTGCCGTCACGATTACCGGTCCGATCAATCTGGTACAGGGGGGACGCGGCCTGGTCGTTCGTCAACGCATCGTGCGTCCTGATTCGGGCTTTCCCGACCTGGTTGCGATGGTGATGGACTTGCCCGCCATCATCGACGAGGCGGCCGCGTTCAGTCGTCCCACCGGACTCACGCTGGTGGTGCTGGATCGCAAACAGGACCGGATCACAGGACCATCCACGACACTGGACGATCCGGTCATTGTGCCGATTCGTGTGGCCGATGGCGGGTGGACTCTGCTGGTTGCACCGCCGAACGGATGGAATGCGGCTGTGGCGGCCGATCTGCGTCCGACGCGCATTGCATCGGCCATGATCGGCATGTTGCTCGTCTGGCTGACCTTTCTGGTCGCAGGCAGTCAACAGCGGCTCCGCTCGGCGGTGGATGCACAGACACGGGACCTGCGTTCCGCCAATGATGCCCTGTTGGCGCAGGTGCGCGAGCGCGAACTGGCGGAACAGCGATTGCGTGAGCAGGACGAGCGACTGCGGCTGGCGCTGACCAGTGGACACATGGGCACGTGGGACTACGAGTCTGCGTCGGATACACTGCGCTTGTCCGAGGGGGCGCTGTCGATGCTGGGCCTGCCGGACACATTTGCCATCTCCACTGGCGCGGCGTTACTCGACGCGCTGCCGGCCGAGGCGCGCGAAACGGCCAAGGTCGCGTATCAACAAGCGCTGCAGTCGAGAGAATTTCGACTCGAGCATCGGTTGGTGCGTGCATCGGGTGACGACTGCTGGTTGTATTGCACCGGTGAGGTGATGGACGCGGCGCTCGATGCGGTGCGTATGGCCGGCGTGCTCATGGACGTGACGGAGCGGCGGCGGCTCGAGGAACAGCTCCTGCACTCGCAGAAAATGGAGGCGGTTGGCACGCTGGCCGGCGGCATTGCCCACGATTTCAACAACCTCCTGACGGCCATTCTGGGCTTCGCGCGACTGTCCCATCAGCAGGCGAACACGCTGGTCGGGGCGGCGGTGCCAGAGTCCGTGCGACGTGAGCTGGTCGAGTTGGGCACCGACCTTGAGGAGATCGTCAAAGCCGGCGAGCGCGCCGCGATGTTGACCTCCCAACTGCTGGCGTTCAGCCGCCGTCAGGTGATTTCGCCGGCGCGACTCGATCTCAATACGACCGTGCATGAGGTGGAACGCATGCTGCATCGCCTGATCGGCGAGCGCATCGCGCTGGTCACCGCGTGCCATCCGCAGTCGCTGTTCGTTCGCGCGGACGCCGGTCAACTGGCGCAGGTGCTGGTGAATTTGGTTGTCAACGCCCGCGACGCGATGCCAGACGGTGGAACCATTCGGGTGTCCACGCAGGAAGTGGACGTGACGGATGTGGCCGAGCCACCGTTTGGCGGTTTGCCGTCTGGCCGCTGGTGTGTGCTGAGCGTTCGGGACGATGGCGTGGGGATGTCACCCGACGTCATGTCGCGGATGTTCGAGCCGTTCTTCACCACCAAACGCGTGGGGGAGGGGACTGGCCTCGGTCTCTCGATGGTCTACGGCATCGTCACGCAGGCTGGCGGACAGGCATTTGTCGAAAGCACCCCAGGCTTGGGGACCACGGTTCGCATCGCGCTGCCATGGGCTCAGCAGACGGAACGCCACCGTCGCACGCCGCATGTCAATCTGGCCATCGGTTCGGCCAATCACCGCATCCTGGTGGTTGAAGACGAACCCGGGCTGCGGCGCCTGGTGGCCGAGATTTTGTCGCGTCGCGGGTTTGCGGTGGAAGTGGCGCGCGACGGCATCGAGGCACTCGCCAAGCTGGACGCGGGTGGCCCGCTGCCGGATCTGGTGCTGACGGACGTGGTCATGCCCCGTATGGGTGGGCCGGCGCTGGCCAATGAACTCCGCCGCCGCGGCATTGAGGTGCCGGTCCTGTTCATGTCCGGCTATCCGGCCGGCGAGGAGCTGCCGTTGGATGAGTCGCAGCGACTCATCGATAAACCGTTTACGCCAGACGCGCTGGTGGCCAAGGTGCGCGAAGGTTTGCTGGCGTTCTCGGACACGTAGCGCCCGATCGGCCGCGTGGTCGACGGTGGGTGGCGTTGAAGTCCGTGTGCGGGACCTCTACCTTGCCTCCTCCCATCCTCCTCGATCCGCGCTCCCATGAACAGCTCTTCAGTCCGTATCGCCGACCTCGGCAAACATGTCGGCTCTGTCGTCACCGTGCGGGCGTGGGTGACCCACCTGCGTTCCAAGGGCAAGGTTGCGTTCGCGGTCGTGCGCGACGGCACCGGTATTCTGCAGGCCGTGTTGGTCAAGACCGAGGTGTCCGAGGCGTCGTGGGAGACGTTTGGCGCGCTGACTCAGGAGGCGTCGGTCTGCCTGGTTGGTGAAGTTCGCGCGGATGCGCGTGCTCCCGGCGGCTACGAAATGGGCGTGCAGGCGCTCGAGTTGATCGGTGCGAGCCCCAACGACTACCCGATTCAGCCCAAGGAACACGGCATCGACTTTCTGCTCGACAACCGCACCTTCTGGCTTCGCAGCCAGCGTCAGGTGGCGATCATGCGTGTTCGTCATGAGCTCGAGCAAGCTGTTCACGACTTCTTTTACGCGCGCGATTTCGTCCGCTGCGACACACCGATCCTGACCGCCGCGATCGGTGAACGGGCGGGCCTGTTCAGCACGGAGTACTTCGAGGAAGGCACGGCGTATCTCGCGCAGACTGGCCAGCTCTATGG
>JAGNMU010000095.1 GCA_017991005.1 Gemmatimonadaceae bacterium
GATTGCCTCGCGTGATCAACCGCCACTCGCGGTGCCCGCAGCAGAGACAGCGGCACCGGGAGAGGGCGCGCCACCGGGGATTGTGCGCGTCGAGGACTTTGAGTCGACACTGTATTTCCTCGAACCCCGCGAGGTTTCGTACCTTCAGGAAGAGCTCAAGCGCGAATACGGCGAAGACCAGCGTCGCCACGCATTCGCCATGCTGCTCGACATTGTCGAGATGCCGGACGCGGGCGACGCGCCCGCGCGAGTGCTTGGCTACGTCGATCAGCTGCTGCTCGAATGCCTGTCCATGGGTGACTATGAGCAGGTTGGATATGTCCTGCGCGAATCGCAGGCGACACTGCGGCGCGTGGACCACGAACCCGAGGTCGCCGTTGCGCTTCGCGAACTCCCCGCGCGACTGAGCGAACCGGCAGCCATGGGGCAACTGCTGCAAGCACTGGACGAAGGTGCGCGGGCACCGGTCGCCTCGCTGCTGGAGAACCTGTTCGCCGAATTGCGCCCGACCGCGCTCCTGCCGCTTGTCTCCTGGCTGGGTTCCGCCACGGCGTCACCCGCTCGTGCGGCCATCGAACGCGCGTCGCTGCGTCTGGCCGGGGCGCACACCGGCGAATTGTCGCAGTTGCTCGAGCACGAGGACACGGCGGTGGTGCGCGGCGCGCTGCGTATCGCCGCGCAGCTCGCGACACCCGCGGCCGTTCCCGGTCTCTCCCGCGTTTTGCGCGGTGACGACCCGACGCTGCGCATGGAAGCCGTCTCCGCACTTGCCGATGTGGGGTCACCAGGTGCACTGCAGGCGCTCGAGCGTGGCGTGGAAGACACCGATCGCGATGTCCGGGTCGCGACGTTTCGCGCGATCGCGGCCAGACGCCATGCCGGCGCCATGCCGCGACTCGCACAAGCGCTCCGGCGCAAGGAACTCCGGGCCGCAGATCTGGGCGAAAAGATGGCCCTCTTCGAGGCGTATGGTTCGTTGTGCGGCGACGCAGGTGTGGCCGAACTGGACGGTCTTCTCAACGCACGCGGCCTACTCGGCGCCAAGGAGCCTGCCGAGTTGCGGGCGTGCGCCGCGCGCGCCCTGGGATTGATCGGATCGCCACTGGCCAACACATCGCTGCAAAAGGCCGCGGACACCAAAGACGTGGTGGTTCGGAGCGCCGTGGCACGCGCGCTGCGCGGAGGCGCCTGATGCACGGCGTGGCCACGCCCGGCGAACAGGGACACGAAGCGCAGACGCAACGTGCGGCGCGCGCCTACGTGGTGGCGTTGCACGGCGCGGTGCGCGCGGTGCGGCTGTATCCGGTCGAGAACAGCGCCGTGCAGAAGGCGCTGCTCGAACTCGGTACCGCAGCCGAACGGCTCATGAGCAACGATACCGAGTGCGAACTGCGCCGCGCCGGCGACTATCTCTTCGTCAACGAAATCCGGCTCCGGCTGACGCTCGACAACTACGCCGCCGTGGCGAACGTGCTCGGTCTCCTGCGCGAGGCAGGCATCGGCGGGTTCTCGGTAGTCCAGCGCCCAGCGCCGCGTGCGTGGGTCGTCCTCCTCGCGTTTCTGCAATCACCGCCGCTCGAGTATCCCGAAGAGGAACGGCTGGCACAACTCACCGAACGACTCGCCCAATCGTCGATCGTCGAGTTCGCGCTCTCCGCACCAACCGAAGATGGCGCGGCGGGCGATGACGCCGAGCTCGATCAAAAGGAGCGCGCACGGCAGACGTATGTGCGCTCACTCGATGTGACCCGGGAAGTCATGACGTCGGCCCGTCTCGGCCGCGGCCCCGGACTCAAACGCGTCAAGCGCGCGGTGCAGGGAATCGTCGACGCCATTCTGCTCGACTCCTCGTCGATGATTGGCCTCACGACGCTGCGTGAGTTCGACGAGTACACGTTCGTGCACAGTGTCAACGTGTGCATTCTCTCCGTGGCGCTGGGGCGCCGACTCGGCCTGTCAAAACCACAGTTGCTCGATCTCGGCCTCGCCGCGCTGCTGCACGACATCGGCAAGTCCAAGTTGCCGCTCGAACTGCTCAACAAGCGCGGCGCGCTCGACGACGCGGAGCGGGCGATGCTGCAGACCCACCCTTGGCAGGGCGTGCTCACACTGTTCTCGCTGCCGACCGGCGCTGGACGGCCGTGGCGCGCCCTGACGGCAGCGTACGAACACCACATGCGAATTGACCTGTCGGGCTACCCGAAGGCGGCGCGCCCACGACGATTGTCGCTGTTCAGCAAGATCATCGCAGTCGCGGATGGATTTGATGCCGCCACGACGACACGCGTCTATCAGGAATCGCCCTGGACGCCGGCTGATGTCCTGCGCGGCATGCGCGACAATCCTCGCCTCGGTCTCGATCCGGTCATCGTGAAGGCGTTCATCAACCTGACCGGGATCTATCCTGCCGGCACGGTGGTGGTACTCGATACATTCGAGTTGGCGATCGTGCTGAGCGCCAATGCCGACCCGGCCGCAATTTCTCGCCCGCTCGTACGGATCCTGTCCGACGCGCAGGGCAACCGCCTCTCTGACGCACTGCACTGCGATCTCACCGAGCGTGATGACCGGGCGCAGTACCTTCGCACGATCATCCGAACTGAAGACCCTGAACGTCATGGTATCCGCATTGCCGACTACTTTGCCTGACCGCGCGACATCGTCGCCGATCGCTGCGCGTTTTGCAGATCTCGCGGCCGCCGGCCGGCGCGCGCTCGTCTGTTATGTCACGGCCGGCCATCCAGACCGTGACCGAAGCATCGCGTTGTTGCGCGGTCTCGAGTCGGCCGGTGCGGATATCATCGAGGTCGGCGTGCCATTCTCCGATCCCCTCGCCGACGGCCCTGTTATTCAGCGCAGTTCGCAGATTGCCATCGAACAGGGCATGTCGCTCGAGGCAACGCTGAACGTCATCCGTGAGGCGGCGCTTTCGGTTCCGGTCGTACTGTTCAGCTACCTGAATCCGATTCTGGCGGGCGGAGCGGACGTGCTCCGACGCGCGAAGGCTGCCGGCGTTCACGGCGTCCTGGTCACCGATCTGCCGGTGGGCGCCGACCCCGAACGCGAAGCCTGGTTTGGTGCGAGCGGTCTCGATTTCGTGCGGTTGGTGGCGCCGACCACGCCGGCCGTGCGCATGGCGGAGATCAGCGCACACGGCGGCGGATTTGTCTACCTCATCAGCCGACTCGGCGTCACGGGTGAACGCGAGACCCTTGCGGCAGATCTGCCGGAAACGGTGGCGCGGCTGCGGTCGGCAACCGCGCTGCCCCTGTGCATCGGTTTCGGCATCTCCACGCCCGAACAGGCCACCGCCGCCGCACGACTCGGTGATGGCGTGGTGGTTGGCAGCGCCATCGTGCGCGCCGCCGAGCGGTCGATCGACGAAGCGATTGCGCTCGCGGCCTCCCTTCGCGCGGCCATCGACGCAGCATGACGCTGGCGCTGCCTGCATGGTCTGTCGTAACTCCCAAACGTGTCGAGCACATCGCCCGTGTGGTGCATGTGCTCGAAGAGTGGGCCGTCGCGATGGACATGGACGCTGACGAAGCCAAAGGGTGGCGCGACGCGGGCCGATGGCACGATGCGTTGCGCGACGAACGTGAGTACACGTTGCGGATGATCACCGGAGAATTGGACCGTCCAGTCGGCATGCTGCACGGGCCGGCAGCGGCGTCGCGGCTTGCCGCAGAAGGCGAATCTCGCTTGGCAGTGCTGGAAGCCATCCGTTGGCACACCGTCGGGCTCAGCACGTGGCAACGCACCGGGCGCGCATTGTACATGGCGGACTTTCTCGAGCCGGGACGCCGATTTCTCGACACGGAGCGTGCCGCCATGCGCGCGCGCGTGCCACTCGCATTCGACGAGGTCTTTCGCGACGTGGTTCGGTTGCGCATCGAGTGGGCGCTGCGCTCGGGGAAGGGGCTCGCACCGGAGACGGTGACGTTGTGGAACGCCGTGCGATGACGTCCCCTATCCCGCCCGCGTTCGATCCGCCGGTGCGTTCTCGGTCCCGCTCCCCGTACCGGGCGGTCGCGATGCTGCTGATTGTCGCGACCGTCGTCGGTGTGTCACTCGTCGGGCGCTATCGCGCGTCGATCGCCGGAGAGCCCGCCGCGCCCACCCAGGCCGCCGTGACTGACACGGCGGCGCGTGCACCACGTGGTCAGCGCGTGCGAATCCGCGTGCTCAACACCACCACCACCCGAGGATTGGCCCGGCGCGCCACGATGGTGCTCCGCGAGTTCGGCTATGATGTGGTGGACTTTGATTCAGATCCCCGCGTCCGGCGTACCACCACTGTCATTCGCTCCCACACGGGCCATGACGATTGGGGGGCACGTGTGCGGCGCGCGCTTGGCGCAGGCGACGTGCAGGCGGCCGCGGCCGACTCGTCACGCTACGTCGACTTCACGGTGCTCATCGGCAGCGACTGGAAGCCGCCGACCCAGCCGTTCCGTCCGTAGCTGCCCGCAGGCAGCCGCAATATCGAGCCCGCGACTGCGTCGCACGGCTGTTTCGACCCCCCGTGCCCGGAGCGCGCGCGCGAACGCCGCAATCACGGGACCGGTGCTGGGGACAAAGCCCATCGAGCCGCCCGGATGCAGCGGGATGAGGTTCACGAACGCGCGGCAGTCGCGCGCCAGTGCCGCCAACTGCGCCGCATGCTCAGGTTGGTCGTTGACTCCACCGAGCATCACATACTCGAACGTCACGCGACGATCGAACGCCGCAGCGGCCGCGATGACATCGGCCAGTGGGTACTTGATGTTGACCGGCATCAGTGAGCGGCGAAGCGCATCGGTCGGCGCGTGGATCGAAATCGCGAGTCGGAATTGTTCGGGACGTTCGCCGAGCGCGAGAATGCCAGGGAGCACGCCGACCGTGGAGATCGTAATGTGTCGCGCGCCGATGCCGAGCGCCCGCGGATCATTGAGCAACGACAGCGACGGACTGACGGCCTTCCAGTTCATCATGGGTTCGCCCATGCCCATGAACACGATATTGCTGGCGAGAATCGGCGGCGTGAGCATCCGCAATGCGCGCACTTGGCCCGCGATTTCCGACGGCGAAAGGTTGCGTTGGAAACCCATGGCGCCGGTGGCACAGAACGCACATTGGAGCGCGCACCCCGCCTGCGATGAAATGCACAGCGTCATGCGATCATCATCGGGGATCGCGACGGTTTCGATCAACTGCCCATCGGCCAACTGAAAAAGAAACTTCTCGGTGCCATCGCTCGACGATTGCCGGGTGGCAAGCGCCAACGTCGGCATCGTGAAAGACGTCGACAGCGCCTCACGAAGTGCCTTTGGCACTTCGGTCATCTGTTCAAAACGCTCCACCGGGCGCTCCCACAATCGTGCAAACACCTGGGTCGCGCGGTAGGCGGGCTCGCCACGCTCAGCGAACCACGTGCGCAGGCGAAGGAGCGCCGCATCCGGGTCGAGATCGAGCAGGTTCTCACGCCCGTCCGCACTCGATGGGGTCGCAAGCACACGAGGTGCTTCGTCGCCCGTCATCGAAAGAAGGAACTGAGCGTGAACTGATACAGCGGCGCGAGTCCGCTGGCGCCTTCTTCGCGCGCCACACCGACCACGTACTGGGCGTAGTGCAGCGCCACGCCGGAGCGAATCCGTGAGACCGTGCGCGATGCCGCGGTGGTGCGGAGGAATGCCGCGCGCAGATCCACGCGATCAAAACGCCACGCCACAAACGGGCCATGTTCCTTGGCGCCACGATTGACGCCATTGAAGCTGTAACCCATGCGCGTTTCCCGTTCAGCGGCGCCCATCAGCCGAAAGTCGGTCGCCGCAATGACCGCCGGACGATCCTGAATCTCCCGGCCCGGTCTCCAGAGGAAACTCGACACGGCAACACTTGCATCGCGCAGCGGGAGCGAGTGCACGATGAGGCCGAGGTCGGCGGCGATGGCATGATCCACGGTCTGGTCGGCGCGGCCTTCCCGATAGCGCACGGACACGCCTGCCGTCACGTGCGGCAACACCTCACGCGCTCCGGTCAGCGACAGGAGACGGCTGGAGTATGGGACGTCACCGAGGGCCTGCGGGTCGGTGGACGTGCGGACAATACTCCCTACCGATGTGCTCGCCACCGAAAGGGCGAGGGTCACGCCGCTCGAGCGGCGGACCGCGACGGAGAGCATCTGCCCGTCGACACTCTGTTCGGCACCTGACGTGAGCGCGGCGACGCCAACCCGCCAGCGATCGCCTCCGCGCATGCGGGCGGACGCCGGGTTCCACAATCCGCCGCCCGGTTCCGAAGCCAAGGCGGCGGGCTCGAGCACGGCTCCGAGCGGAAATTCCCACAGGTCACGGGCGGGCACGGACTGCGCGGTGAGCCCGTGGGACCACACAATCGCGGCAAGCCCGCACAAGAGCTTGCGGCGCATGAGGCGGAGTCTAGTCGCTCGCTTCGGCGGGTACAAGCAAGAAACGCGCATCGCGCACCGCTGTTTCGCTACCGTGAATGCGCTAAGTCGTCTATTTTTCTTCAGTTATCTCCTTTTCTCCCCGCGTGCACCTGAACGATTTTCTGACACCGGCGCGTGTCGCTGTTCCGCTGGTCGCGCATACCAAGGACGAGATCCTGGCCGAGTTGGTCGCCTTGGCGGCGCCCGACACGCCAATGCGTGCCATGCTCTACGACGAGGTCCGTGCCCGCGAAGTGGTATTTCCCACGGCGCTGGGAGACGGCGTGGCCTTGCCGCACGTCCGCTCGCCGCACGTCGATGTCATGCGGTTGGCTGCGGGCGTCCTGTCGCAACCGATTCCCTTTGGCGCGTCCGATGGCCATCCAGTCGACGTGTTTTTTCTTGTGCTGAGCCCTGCGCACGCGCCGTCGGAGCATCTGGCCGTGCTGCGCGCACTGTCTCGGTTGCTTGCGGATCCGGGCACCGTGGGGACGTTGCGCGCTGCGCGCACTCCGCACGCGTTCCTGGAGACGGTGCGCTCCACCTCCGCATTTTGATCATCGGCGTGGTGCACGTCCGCACCGCCGCCATTTCACCCGCGCGTTGAGTCGCCAGGAGTTGTGTACGTGACCGAAAGTTCCACCGAGCGAAGCATGATGTCGACGACTTTGCGCACGGATGCGTGCGGTCAGCTCGGCACCGTCGACGTGGGCCGCACGGTGCGGCTGGGCGGCTGGGTGCATCGCAGCCGTGATCTGGGCGGCTTGGTATTCATCGATCTACGTGATCGCACCGGACTCCTGCAACTGGCCTTCGGTCCGGCGTGGTCGGACGAGGCGGCGCTGGCGACGGCCGCCGCAGTCGGCGTCGAATCGGTGGTGCTGTGCGAGGGCGTGGTCGTCGCACGCGAACCCGAACGCGTGAACAGCGACATGTCCACGGGTGAAGTCGAGGTGCGGGTACACACCCTCTCGATCGTCGGGCCGGCCGTCACCCCGGCGCTCCCCGTTGCACGCGGTCGGGGCGAGAAGATGCCGTCGGAAGAATTGCGATTGCGTCATCGGTATCTCGATCTGCGGCGCCCGGAATTGCAGGAAAACCTCATCCTGCGGCATCGGTTGTTGCAGGTGACGCGGCGGCACCTCAGTGATCGCGGGTATCTCGAACTCGAAACGCCGATTCTGACCAAGCCCACGCCAGAAGGCGCGCGCGACTATCTCGTGCCGAGCCGCGTGCATCCGGGCGAGTTCTACGCGCTGCCGCAGTCGCCGCAGATCTACAAGCAGTTGTTCATGTGCTGCGGATTCGATCGCTACTTCCAGATTGCGCGGTGCTTCCGCGACGAGGATCTCCGCGCCGACCGGCAGCCGGAGTTCACGCAGATCGACATCGAGGCGTCGTTCATTCAGCAGGAAGACGTCATGACGCTGGCCGAGGGGCTGATTGGCGCCCTGTGGCGTGAGGCCGGTCACGACATCCCCGCGCAGTTTGACCGGATGACGTACGCAGCGGCTATGGAAACCTATGGCTGCGATCGCCCCGATCTGCGCTACGATCTCCGACTGCGCGACTACAGCGAGGCGTTCCGTCCACTCGAATTCGCCGTCACCACCGCCGCACTCGCGGCCGGCGGGCGCGTGCGCGGATTGGTCGTGCCAGGGGGCGCTGCGTGGAGCCGCAAGCAGGTGGACGAACTCGAGGCGCTGGCCAAAGGCGCCGGCGCCGGCGGCTTGCTGCGTGTGCGGCACGCCGATGGCGCGTACGATGGCCCGTTGGCCAAGTTCCTGAACGACGACGCGCGCGCGGCACTTGCGCTACACGACGGAGACCTGGTGCTCTTGGTCGCCGCGCCTGATCGCATTGCGAATCCGGCCCTTGATCGAGTTCGACAGGAGTGCGCGAAGCGACTGGGGCTCGTTGATGAGAACGCCCAGCGGTTTCTCTGGGTGGTCGACTTTCCGATGTTCGAAGAAGATCATGCGACCGGCGCGCTCGCGGCGGTCCATCATCCGTTTACGGCGCCCAATCCGGCGGACATGGCGGCGTGGCCTGACGCACCGGCACGATGGCGCGCGCTTGCATACGACGTGGTGTTGAACGGCACGGAGCTCGGTGGCGGCAGTATCCGTACCAGCGATCCTGCCGTGCAATCACGCATGTTCACGCTGCTCGGCATCGGCGATACGGCGGAGCAGGAACGTCGCTTCGGCTTCTTGCTGGAAGGGCTTCGTGCTGGCGCACCGCCGCACGGGGGCATCGCGTTCGGGTTCGATCGCATTGCCATGCTGTTGTCGCGCGCACCGTCGCTGCGCGATGTGATCGCGTTTCCGAAAACCACCGCCGCGCGCTCGCTCTTTGAAGGCGCGCCGGTCGCCGTCGACGCGCGCGATCTGGCGGAGCTGGGTATTCAGATTCGCGAGCACGGGAGCCCTGAATGACCGATACGGGGTTGGCTCCAGTGACCACGCGCGTGTCGGTGGAAGGTGCCGATCTGTTGTCACTGGCGGGCGTCAATGACGGCAACTTGGTGGAGCTGGCGAAAGCCACGGGTACGCGAGTCTCACTCCGCGGCGACGCGCTGGCGATTACAGGTGATGCCGACGCCGTCGCACGTGCCGAAAGTATTGCCGCTGCCATGGTGACGCTGGCGCGCGACGGACGCGCCGTGACGGCCGACGACGTCCTGCGCCTCTCACTGACCGAGCGCCCGGTCGACGCACCGGGGGCGACGTCCGGCACCCTGGTGGTTCCGGGTGCGCGGCGGGGTGTGCAGGCCAAGACGCCTGGTCAGGCGGAATACCTGAAGAAGATCGGCGAGCATGACATCGTCGTGGGCATCGGGCCGGCCGGTACGGGGAAGACGTATCTCGCCGTGGCGGCCGCTGTCGATGCGTTGATGCGCAAACGCGTCCGGCGCATTGTGCTGGCCCGTCCAGCCGTGGAAGCGGGTGAAAGCCTGGGCTTTCTGCCGGGCGACATGCAGGCGAAGGTCGACCCATACCTGCGTCCACTCTACGACGCGCTCGATGATCTCATCCCCGTGGAGCGCATTCAGAAGCTGCTGGAAACACGTACCATCGAAGTGGCGCCGTTGGCCTTCATGCGGGGACGCACGCTCGGCGATTCGTTCGTGATTCTCGACGAAGCGCAGAACGCCACCGGACTGCAAATGAAGATGTTTCTCACGCGGCTCGGGGTGAACTCGAAGATCGTCATCACCGGCGACAAGACGCAGGTTGACCTGCCGAGCCGCGAGGATTCAGGGCTGATGCAGATCGAGCGCATCCTCCACGGCATCGAGGGCATCGCCTTTCACTATTTCACCGAGGCGGACGTGG
This sequence comes from Gemmatimonadaceae bacterium, assembly GCA_017991005.1. Taxonomy (GTDB): domain Bacteria; phylum Gemmatimonadota; class Gemmatimonadetes; order Gemmatimonadales; family Gemmatimonadaceae; genus Gemmatimonas. Next base: position 9,769 of record JAGNMU010000095.1, read on the forward strand.
TTCGGCATCGTCTGGTCCGCGACATCATCCGCGCGTACAACGCGGACGCCGCAGGCGCATGAGTCGAAAAACGGAGCGGGCGGTGGCCGTCGAAGCCGATGGCATCCGAAGCCCGGTGGCGACGGCGCGGCTGGCGAAGCTGGCCGATCAGGTACTGGGGGCGCTGCGCGTGCCGCGCGCGATGGTGTCGATTACGCTTGTGCCGTCGCGAACAATGGCGCGCCTGAATCGCGAGCACCTCGGGCATCGCGGTCCAACGGACGTCATCACGTTTGCCCTCGGAAGCGATCCGTCGGGCAGCGTTCTGGCGGATATCTACATCTGCCCCGATGTCGCGCGCGTTCAGGCGCGCGCGCATGGCGTGGGCGTGCGTGAAGAGCTCGCACGTTTGGTGGTGCACGGCACGCTGCACGCGTGCGGCTGGGATCACCCGGTCGATGCCTCTCGCACGACGTCGCCAATGTGGCGGCGGCAAGAGCAGTTGCTCTCGCGATTCTGGAGTTCACCATCTCTGTCCGCATGAGTGATCGAAGTCGTTGGGAGGGGCCGTGAGTACGGCGCAGTGGCTGCTGGCCGGCGGCGGCGCCACACTCGCGGCGTTGGCTGCCGTCGCGGACGGGGCACTGCTCGCGGAGAACAGTCCGATCGCACCTGCAGATCGGAACGGCACGTTGCCGCCTCCGACGGTCACGCGACCGGTGGTGGCCCGGGAGCGCGCACACCGGGCGTTGTCGTTTGCGCGCCTGCTTGGACATGGCATCGCCGGCGGAGCACTGGCGCTCGCCCTCGGGCTGGCCGAGCGCACGGAACTGCAGGCGCTGGGGCTGCTTGCCCTCGCGGGGCTGATCACGGTCGCTCTCGCGGAGAGCACCGCTCGCGCGATTGGTGATGCGCTCGGCGACGACGCCATCGCGCGATTGCGTGGGTTTACCCGCGCGATGGAGTTCGTGCTGGCACCGGTGGTACGCCTGGGCGAGTGGACGGACGGTCTGTTCGCGGAAGCGGTGTCCGACGGCGATACGTCGGTGGAACGGCGTGAAGAGGCGGCGGCACAGTTTCGCGACGTGATCAACACCGAGGCCGACGTCTCGCTGGACGAACGCGACCTGCTGCTCGGCGTCTTCGACTTCGGCGAGACCACGGCCGAAGAAGTGATGGTGCCGCGCGTGGACATCGTGGGCATCGAGCAATCGACGCCATGGTCGGAGGTCCTCGACCGTGTGCGCAGTGCGCAACACTCTCGCGTGCCCGTGTTCGAAGAGACGGTCGATGAGATCGTCGGGATTCTGTATGCGAAAGACTTGCTGGCGGCCGTCATCGCGGATGAAGAACCGTCGAGCGGGTGGCTCGCCTTGATCCGGCCGCCCAGCTTCGTGCCGTCGAGCAAGCGCATTGCCGATCTGTTGCGCGAGTTCCGCGCGAGTGGCCGACATATGGCCATCGTTGCCGACGAATATGGCGGCACGGCGGGGCTCGTCACGATCGAAGACGTCCTCGAGGAACTCGTGGGCGAAATCCGTGACGAATACGACGACGAAGAACGGCAGGTCGAGTCCGAGGGCGAAACGAAGTTCTGGGTGTCCGGTCGGCTCACGCTGGATGATTTGTCGGATGCGCTGCACTACGACTTTCGCCGCGACGATGTGACCACCGTTGGCGGGTTGGTGTTGGAGCTGGTCGGACGGGTGCCGCGCGCCGGTGAGTCGCTGCACATCGGCCCCTTTCGCGTGATCGCTGAACGGGTGGTGCGCCGGAAGATCGAGCGGGTCTATCTCGAACGCGTCGCCCGTGCCGGCGACGAGCGGGACAGTTGATGCCGATCTTCAGCCTGCTCATCACCATTGGCGTCGTGGCGCTGCTCACGGCAGGTGCGACGGCGGTACGCGCGGTCAGTCGACTGTGGCTGCGCCATTGGATCGAACATCGCCAGCCGGCGGCGAAGACCATGCGCGACTATCTGGCGCGTCCGGCCCGACTGGCGCATGCCGCCGGCACCGGCACAACACTCGCCGTGTTCGTCTGGGCCGCCATCCTCGTCGGCGCCGAAGGCGCACGCAGCTGGGCGTTTGCGCGAGATGCCATCGTTGGCCTGCTGTCACTGCTGGTGTTCGGACAACTGTTGCCGCGCGCCGTAGGACGCCGCTGGGCCCCACAGCTGGTACCGGTACTCGTTCCGGTTCTCCGGATCGTCGATTTGGTGGTCACGCCATTTCTCCGCGTGGCGCAAGCGGTCACGCGTCTGCTGGTGCGCCCGCCGGCGC
>JAGNMU010000529.1 GCA_017991005.1 Gemmatimonadaceae bacterium
TCTGAATGGGACCCGCGCCGATGTTGCGCACGGTCGCGAGAATCGCGGCGCTGTCGAGGCCGCCGCTCAAGAACAACCCGACGGGCACATCGCTCACCAGATGCGCCTGAACAGAATCGGCAAGCGCGTCGCGTAACACGGTGGCAGCCGCCTTCACCGATGTCGCCGGTCGCGGCGCCAGCAACACATCGGGCAACGACCAATACGGAAGACGCGTGACGCCATGCGCGTCAATCGTCACCACTTCGGCGGGCGCCACGACCTCCACGCCCTGCCAGAACGACGAATCGTCGCTCACGGATCCGCGCGTCAGCACCACGTCGCGCTGTTCGGGCACGGGTCGCAGCACCATCTCGCCGGCCGCGGCAAGCGCCGCCGGTTCAGATCCAAAACACCAGCGGCCCGGTTGCGTCTCGGCAAACACCAGTGGCTTGATGCCAAAGCGGTCGCGCGCCAGCACCAGCCGTTCAGCGCGTTCGTCCCACCACGCAAACGCAAACATGCCGCGCAACATCGGCAACGCGCTGAGGTCGCGTGCCGCGAGCAGCGAGAGCAGCACTTCGGTATCCGATCCACTGCGAATGCCGGTGCCGGTCGAGACCAACTGATCGCGCAAAGCGCGGTAGTTGTAGAGCTCGCCGTTGTAGACGATCCACGACGAGCGGTCGGGCGCCGCCATCGGCTGATGCCCTCCCTCGCTGAGATCGATGATGGCGAGACGCCGATGCACCAGCCCGACACTGGGACGGGTACGCACGGACGGCTGACGTGTGAAGGTGCGAGTGCCGGACGCCGCGGTATCCGTGATGGTCTCGCCCGCCAGCAGCGTGCGTCCCCACCCGTCGGGCCCTCGATGCGCCAGCGCGCCCTCCATCTGCGCGAGCGACGTCTGCCACCCCGTGTCAGGACGCCCCGAGAAATCCACGAAACCGGCGATGCCGCACATGTCAGGGCACCAACTCGCGATAGATCGCTTCGACGCCGGTCACATACTGCTCCGCGGTGTAATGCGCCAGCACCCGCGCGCGCGCCAGCGTGCCCATGCGCGCGCACCGGGCAGGATCGCGCAGCAGCGCCACGATCGCGCGCGCCATCGCCGCGGAATCGCCCGGCGGCACGAGATCTCCCGTGCGCCCATCCTCGACGATGTCGAGCGGCCCGCCGTGCGCGGTGGCGACCACCGGCTTCCCCGTCGACATCGCTTCGAGCAGCACGAGTCCAAACGGCTCAGGCTGCCGCGAGGCCAGCACCAGCACGTCGAGCGCGCGATGCACGTCAGGCATCTCAGACGGACCGTAGCGCCAGCCCGTGAACCGCACGCGGCCGCCAAGTCCCAGTTCACGCGCGCGCGTCTTCAGCGCATCCTCGTACGGCTCCTGCCCGATGATCGGACCGCCGATCACGGCAAACGCGGCCTCGTGATCGGCCACCGCCACCTGTGCCACCGCCTCCAGAAAATCATCAACGCCCTTCCAGGCGTCGAGGCGACACACGATGCCGACAAGCGATTGCGACGGCGCAACACCCAACTCGCCGCGCACACGCTGTCCGTCTCCGGGAGCGAACCGATCCGTCTCGACACCGTTCGGCACACGCACCAACTGCACCGGCCAACGACTCGGCGGGCCATACATCTCAGCGATGGCATTCGACGTGACGATGATGCGGGTGGACCACCAACGGGCCATCGTCAACTCGAGCCGGCGCAGCAGACCCGACTGCCACACGATCTCGCGAAAATGCCACACGTGCGGCACGCCGGCGAGTCGCGCCGCCGTCACGCCGTAGAGATTGTGAATGGTGTTCGTATGCACGAGCGACACACCCTCACGGCGAATCAACTGCCGCAGCGCCGCAATCGCGCGCGGATAGTTCCACGCAAACTTGAGCAGAAAACCCACGCCGCGACGCGACGTCAGCTTCATCAGCACGGGCATGATCTCGACGCGCGCCCCGGCGGCACGCAGTCGAGCGACGAGCGGGCCATCAGACGGCAGCGCGACGATCATCGAGTACCGGCGACGGTCGAGTCCCTCGACGAGGCGGACCAGCGACACATCCGAGCCCCCGATCTCCGAGGTCGTGTGCAGAAAGAGCACGGTGGTCACGTGTGGGCCCTCTGGCGTTCGTTGATCACGTCGTCGTACACGCGCTCGTAGGCCTCGGCCACTGTGGGCCACGCATACGCGGCGACGCGCGCGTGACCGGCCGCAATGTAGCGGGCGCGCGCATCGGCATCGGTCAACACACGCACGAGGTCACGCCCGAGTGTGGCATCGGTCGACAACACGCCCGCCCGACCATCGTCAAGCACATCATCCGCGCCCGGATTGCGCGTGGCCGCCGCCACCGTGCCCGCGGCCATCGCTTCGGCATACGGACGGCCGAACCCTTCATACGCGCTCGGCAGACACATCACCCACGCCTGCGCGAGTCGCGCGGCCAACGTCGCATCATCAATCGAGCCCAGGTGCGTCACGCCAGGCCCCGGTGACGTCGGCGCATCCGGACTGACGAGCCACAGCTCCGCATTCGATACCTGCGGCCGAACGTGGCGAGCGAAGAGGTCCACGAGCCACTGCCCACGTTTGCGGCTGTCGAGCTCACCGATGAAGATGATCGCCGGCGCGGCCGACTTCGTCTCTGCTCCTGCGGCGCGCGCAAAGCGTTCGATGTCGATGCCGTTGGGAATCACCGTGTGCATGCGCGGATAGTAGCGACCGGTGCCTGCCGACACGGCCACCACGCGATCGGCGCGTAGGTCTGCGACGCACTCCATCGCGTAGAAATACAGGTGCAGCAGCAGCCGTTTGGGCGAGGCGGCGCGTGCGCCGTTGAACCAGGCTTCGGCGAGCGCCGTGCCGTGCATCGTGCGCACGACGGGCGGTCGTCCGCGACGCGAGATCCACTGCTCATCGCCCTGCGCATGAATGACGTCGAACCGCGAGAAGTCGCATCGACGCAGCGCCAGGGGAAAGGCGAGCGGTGCCAGCCGTCCATCGGCCACCGGGACGTGCGACACCGCGTAGTCGGCACCGGCCGGCGCGGGATCCTGACTGAACACGGTGACCTCATGCCCGCGGGCGATGAGGGCGTGCGCGAGTCCATGCGTGAAGTGGCCAACGCCCCCACGAGATCGGCTCGGCAGAAAACGCTGAATCAGCGCGACCTTACGCACGGGCGACGTGTCGATACAGCTCCAGCATGTGCCGCGCGGTACGGCTCCATTC
>JAGNMU010000530.1 GCA_017991005.1 Gemmatimonadaceae bacterium
TCGCAACGTGGACTGGTTCTACAAGGGGCTCGACGAGAATCAGGCCAACACCACGCCGGCCGCGCCGTCGATGGTACAGACGCCGGCCGGTGACTCGGCCGCTGTCGCCGCAGGCCGCGGTGCGGCGGGCGGACGCGGTGGTGCGCCGGGCGGAGCGCCAGGTGCTGCCGGTCCGGGAGCGGGCGGCCCGGGCGGTGGTGGCCGTGGCATCGGCGCCGTGCCGTACTGGGGCAAGTACGCGTATCACGACAACAATCGCGACATCAACATCAAGCTGGTGCAGATGCGCGCGATCATCGATTGGTACTTCACGGCCTTCCCGCCGATCATGCACGATCTGCATGAAGCGCAGCCGTTGCTCTACACGTACACGGGTGGTCCGCCACAGAATCCCAATCTCGATCCGATTCTGTTCGCCGAGCTGCCGTGGTTTGGCAACTGGGAAATGGCGCAGATGACCAAGTACGGCATGCCCGGTGTCTACACGCACGCCTTCATGGATGGCTGGTCGCCGGGGTACCTCGGCTCGGTCGCGTACAACCACAACGGCCTGATGAAGATGTACGAAACGCAGTCGGGACGTGATCTCGACAGCGCGGCCATTGCCAACGCCAATCGTCCTGGCGCCGCGGCGGCAGGCGGTGGATTTGGCGGTCGCGGTGGCGCCGTGCCGACCGGTCGCGGTGGCGCGCAGGATCGCGAGTGGTATCGCGGCATTCCGATCGGCTTCAACGATCTGGCCACGTTCACGCGTCGCTCGAACGCCAACTACATGCAGACGGGTGTGATCTCGTCGCTGCAGTTGGCGTCGATGTTCCCGGCCACGGTGCTCGAGAACTTCTACATCAAGACGCGCAATTCCATCGAAGACGGCAAGAACAAGGCGCCATACGGCTTTGTCGTGCCGGTGCAGCGTGACATGACCAAGGTGGCCGAGTTCATCAACATCATGCGCACGCAGCGCATTGAAGTGGGGCAGGCCACGGAGCCCATCAAGATCGGGACGGTGACGTATCCGGTCGGCTCGTACGTGATCAAGCGCGATCAGCCGTATGGCCGTCTCGCCAAGAACCTCATCGAGAAGCAGCAGTACCCGGACGCGCGTCTCCAGACGTACGACGACAGCGGCTGGTCGACAGGCTTCGCGATGAACGTGGATGTGGTGGAAATCGCCGACTCGTCGATCCTCAAGGCGAAGGTCAGCCCGGTCGACAAAGTCGTGCTCAAGGGTGCGGTTGCCGGCGCCGGCACGGCGGGCATCGCGGTGGCGCACCTTGGCTCCAACAACATGGTGTCGTTCCGCTATCGCCTGAAGGACGTGCCGATGAAGGTGGCCGAGTCCAAGTTCACGGTGGACGGGACGGAATTTCCTGCCGGTTCGTTCATCATCACTGACGCGAGCAAGGCCAATGCAGTGCGTGACGCGGTCAACGCACTCGGACTCAAGGCCAGTGCACTGTCCGCCGTGCCGACGGTTGCGACGCATGACGCCGACGTGCCGCGGGTGGCCATCTACTCGCAGTGGAGCGGCACGCAGAATCTCGGTTGGTATCGTCTCACGTTCGACGAGTTCGGGATTCCGTTCGACCTGATCTACAAGGAGCAGGTGAAGGCCGGCAAACTGCGCGACAAGTACGATGTCATTCTGATCGCCGAGCAGAATCTCAGCCGGCAGACGGTGATGCAGGCGCCTGCCGCGCGCCCGCAGCCGTACAAGAAGAACGACAAGTACAAGTTCCTCGGCATGTACGGCGTAACCGATGATATGTCGGGCGGCATGGGTCAGGCGGGTGTCGACGCGTTCGCGGCATTCCTCGAAGCAGGCGGCACCCTCATCGCCGTCGGCGAGTCGGCGCGACTGCCGATTGAATTCGGCTGGGCGCGTACGGTCGACAAGACGCCGGTTGTTGGACTCACGTCGCAGCGTCCGCTCGTGGAAGGCGAGATCGTGCGCCCCGAGCATCCGGTGTTCTATGGCTACGACAAGAAGACGTTGCCGGTGAAGTACGTGGGCGGCACGCCGTTCAAGGTCGGCATCGCCGATGAAGCGAATGTGCTCGGCCGGTACGTCGGCGGAGACAAGGCGGTCATCTCCGGACTGATGACGGGTGCCGATTCACTGCGCTCCCGTCCCTTCGCCGTCGACGTCCCGTTCGCGTACAAGGGCAAGGGCCGCGTGATCATGTTCTCGAACAACCCGATCTACCGGTGGCAGAACCACGGGGAGTTCAACATGATCTTCAATTCGGTGATCAACTGGAATGATGCCGGGGCGACACCGGCATCGGCCGCAGCAGCCGCCGCCCCGCGGCCGTAGTTAGTTACCTGCATCCTGACTCCTTGATCCGTTCCTCCCCCCCTTTGTCCTCCTCCAAGTCTGTCCGTCGCGAGACGCAGCCCTTGGCGAAGGACAAAGGGAAGGAGGAACGGATCCAGGAGTCAGGACGCAGCAACAACCCTCACGGCGCCCGAGTCCAGATCAGCACATACTGCGCCTGATTCACCGCGCCCCGCGAGCTACTCATCGGGGTTCGGTCATTGATATTCTCGCTGGCCGTGCACGCGTACCCGAGCGGCCAGCGCGTGGCCAGCGTTCCGGATACATCGCCGCCGCGCGCGTAGACCTCCACAAATTCCACCGTCGATACCGGCACCGCGTCCACAGAGAGTTGCGGCCGGGCGACGCCGTCCACGAAGACACAGGTTCGTCGTGGGATCGTCAGCCCGCGGGCTGCGATCGACGGGGCGTACTGCAGGGCGAGTTGCAGATTGCCGGCTTCGGTGCCGCGCAGTTCTGATCGCGCCACCCGCGCGGCTGCATAGCGGTTCACGCGGAGTCGCTGATCGAGCTCCACCCATTTCCAGCGGTCGTTCACCTTCTTGGTGGCCGAATCGAGCAGCACCGCGAGGTCCACCCGCCCCCCTTCGTCGAGCTCGACCGACATGAGCTGCGGCGCAAATCCCGGGCGTTCCACTCGCAGCGCATAGCTCTGCCCCGGCTCGAGCTCGATGGCAAACCGACCATCGTCGCCGGTGGTGAGCGGTTTGTCGCCACCCAACACGCGCACGGTCGCTTGGGCGAGTGGGGCCATCTGGCCAAAGTCGCCGACGGTGCCCGTGACCCCGGTGAAGCTGCCGCGCACGCGAATCGTGTCGACGGAGGCCGTCAACGCCGACATCGCCACATCCAGCCGGACGCGCGTGTCGTCGATCGACACATCAGC
>JAGNMU010000531.1 GCA_017991005.1 Gemmatimonadaceae bacterium
GTGCCGCACCCGGCGTCGAGCACCCGCGCACCGTTGAGGTCGGCAGGCAGCGTGGCCAACAATGTCTGCCGCATCGTGTCGCGCCCCGCGCGCACCGTGGCGCGCACGCGGGACACGGGGGCGTCGGACGTCAGCGCTTTCCACGCGGAAGCCGCCGTCCGGTCAAAGTATTCACCGATCCAGGCCCGCCGTTCGAGATACGGCGCTGATGTGGCGTGCGAACCCCCAGGCGCCGCACCTGCGAACGACGGACCTGAATGCGATGAGTTTGGTGTTGGTGTGACGTCTGCCATGGAATCGACTCAGTCGAAGCCAAGGAGATCGAAGATCTCGCGATCTTTGAGCGGTGATGCGGGCAGCGGCACGACATCATCCAGCATGCGCTTGGCCAACGCCATGTATTCGTTCTGCACCGCCTCGACCTCGGGCGACGCCTCCATCTCGAAAATCGTGCACTTCTTGAGCCGGCTGCGACGGATCGCATCGACATCCTGGAAGTGCGCCATCGTCTTGAGGCCCACCGCCGCGTTGAAGCGGTCGATTTCGTTGGTGTCCTTGGAGCGGTTGGCAATCACACCACCCAGGCGCACCTTGTAGTTCTTGGACTTCGCCTGGATCGCCGCGATGATGCGATTCATCGCGAAGATGGAATCGAAATCGTTGGCCGTGACAATGAGGCAGTAGTGCGCGTGCTGCAACGGCGCGGCAAAGCCGCCGCACACCACGTCCCCGAGCACGTCGAAGATCACGACGTCGGTTTCTTCGAGCAGATGGTGTTCCTTGAGCAGCTTCACCGTCTGGCCGGTCACGTACCCGCCGCATCCCGTGCCCGCCGGCGGCCCGCCCGCTTCGATGCACTGCACGCCGTTGTAGCCCTCGAACATGAAGTCTTCCGGCCGCAACTCTTCGGCGTGAAAGTCGACGCCTTCAAGCACGTCGATGACGGTCGGGACCATCTTCTTCGTCAGCGTGAACGTCGAGTCATGTTTGGGATCGCAGCCGATCTGCAGCACGCGCTTCCCCAGCCGCGAGAACGCCGCCGAGAGATTCGACGAGGTGGTCGATTTCCCGATGCCTCCCTTGCCATACACCGCAATCACGAGGGCCCCTTCGATCTTCTGCGACTCATCGAGGTGCACCTGCAGACTGCCTTCACCGTCACCGACGGCATCGAGAATTGGAAGCTTGGTTGCAGTCACGTCATCTTCTCCGCGCCGTTGCCGGCCGTTGGTAAAGCCCCTGCACAATGCGACATGCACTAGGCCGCATGCACGCCTTCCAGCCGATCTTCCAGCTCCGCCGCCGCATCGCGCAACGCGTCCAGCGTCGCGTCGTCCGGCGCCCAGAACCCTCGATCGTTTGCTTCGAGCAGCCGTTGCGCCAACCCGGATGCGGCATCGGGATTGAGTCGGGCAAGCCGATCACGCATGGCCTCGTCCAGGACAAACGTCTTGGACACTTCCGCATAGACCCACTGCGGCACCGTGTTGGCGCCACCGGTGGCCGACCAGCCGAGTGTCGTGGTCATGTGCCCCGCGATGTTGCGCACCCCTTCGTAGCCGTACTGCAACTGGCTCTCATACCACCGCGGGTTGAGCATCTTGGTGCGCGACTCGAGTTCGACCTGTTCGGCCAGCGAACGCACCTTGCCCTTGGCCCCGTTGTAGTCGCCCACCAACACGGCGGGCGCCTTGCCCCCGTTCTGTTGCGCGATCACGCGGGTCATGCCTCCCAGCGATTCCACGTACTGATCGATATCGGTCGCGCCGAGATCCACCGAGTCGAGCCCCTGGAACGACACCGACGCACTGCCAAGCGCGCGCTTCATCAACGCGGGCTGTGACGACGCCTTGCCATCGGTTCCGTACGCAAAACCCTTCCGCTGCACGAACATGTCGGCGAGTTCGTCTTCTGACTGCCACTTCCCCGTGTCGATGAGCAGGTTGACGTTCGAGCCGTAGGCGCCGTCAGCATTCGAAAACACCCGAAGCGCTGCCGTGGCCATATCGCAGCCGGTCTCCGTCATCGTGGCCAGCGCGTGTTTGCGAATGAAATTCTGCGACGGCTCTTCATCGGCCTGCGCGCAAATGAGCGCGGCTTCGGCAAGCAATCGCACCTGCAGCGGGAGCAGGTCACGAAAGATCCCCGAGAGCGTGATCACCACATCGATGCGCGGTCGGCCAAGCTGCTCGAGCGGCAGCAGCCGCGCGCCGGTGAGGCGACCGACACTGTCAAAGCGCGGCACCACGCCCATCAGCGCCATCACCTGCGCCAAGGGTGCCCCTTCACTCTTCATGTTGTCTGTGCCCCAGAGCACGACAGCCACCGACTCAGGCAGCGCGCCGCTATCGGCGACGGTACGCGAGAGCAGTTGCTCGGCGCGCGCCCGGCCTTCCAGCATGGCGGCCGCACTTGGGACGCGATACGGATCGAAGCCGTAGACATTGCGCCCCGTGGGCAGTACCGACGGGTTGCGGAGCAGATCGCCGCCGGGAGCGGGTGGCACGTAACGCCCGTCGAGTGCGCGCAGAATGCCGGGGATCTCGTGATCTTCGCGCATTGCCGCATCGAAGCCCGCGAGCGACGCCAGATGCTGCTCGAGCGCCTTGCCATTGGCGATCCGCAGGTTGCGGGTCTTCGCCGCCTGCTTCGCGGTGTGCTCGGCGTGGCGCGCGTCGCCCGACGCCACCAGTGCCGTCACCGACTCGCGCACCACCGCCTCGACGGCGCGCGCCATGTCGCTGTCGGCGGGCTCGTTGCTCACGCCCACGTGAATCGACTCACCGATGGCCGGCAGTTCCTGCTCGGGCCGGCCAAGCTTGGCAATCTCCACCAGGATGTCGGTGCGCGCCTCGGGGGCCATCGCTTCGCCCACCACGTGCAGACCCATCGGAATGAGACTGTATTCCAACTCGAGCAGCCGCTCCCGCAGCGTGGCGATGCGCACGTCGGCTTCATCCGCGCTCCACGGTGCGTCATCGGCGTGCGCCAGCTCCACCGCGACCGCCTGCTGCTGCACGAGCGTCCGCAGCGCGTCGGCGTCAGCAGCCTTGGAGGCATCGAGCGCGCGCCAGCGATCGAGTGATCCCTTGAGATCGAGCAACCCGCGATACAACCCGGCGTTGGCAATCGGCGGCGTGAGATACGACACGAGCGTGGCATTGCCGCGCCGCTTCGCCAGCGTCCCTTCCGACGAGTTGTTGGACGCGTACAGATAC
>JAGNMU010000532.1 GCA_017991005.1 Gemmatimonadaceae bacterium
CCACCCACTCCACGCATGAGGTACTGCCAGCCATGCGTGTGTCCTGTCGCCAACAGGCCGAGACACACGACGGACACGGTGAGCCCTACTCCCATGAGGAGGTGACGACGCCGAAGCAGCAGCAACAGCGAGCCGAAGATCAGGTACGTGTAGAACTCCACGCTGATCGACCACGCCGGGATATTGAAGGTCTCCGCTCGACCCAGCGGTCCGATGGCCTGGACCAGGAGGAGGTGCTGGACGAAGGCGCCCCAATCACTGCCGACGAACGCGGCAGACGTTGTGGCCCGCAGACCGAAATGCCGCTCCGCAACGAGTTTCAGCACCTCGAGGCCCAGATAGAGCAGCAGCATCACGAGGTGCACCGGATAGAGTCGCCCGAAGCGCAAGAACTGAAACCGGGCGAGATCGCCGATGGTGACGAGTCGCGTCGAGTACGTCCTGAAGATGACGAAACCGGAGAGCACGAAGAACAGCTCGACCATCAGGTATCCGTTGCGGATGACGGCGACGTCGTACAGCGCGTGGTTCCATCCCGGTAGGTGAAAGAGCACCACGACGAATGCGGCAAGGCCGCGAGCACTTTCCAGCGCTTCCACGCGCGCCACGTTGCGCGGTCCAGATGCGAGTGTCTTGGTCATCCCCGCCCCTCCCCGTGAAACCACCACACCGGTGACGCATGCACGTTCGCAGCTCCCTCTGACAGTGCGCGCGCCGGGGAGGAGTACGCCTGCGGCCAGGCCGTCCTTGTGAACGCCAACGCCGCACGAGATGATTGTCAGGGGATCGGTCGCCTGGGCGGCCTCTCAGCCCGGGAGGCCACGCCGCTCCGGGCGACTCAGCGCTCGGCGCGCCGGCACCACGGTGGATGAGATGACGCAGATGAGCTTTCGATTGATCGGATGGTGTATGGCGGCTTTGGTGCTGGCCACGGGCGCGCTCGGCGCGCAGATGACCGGCGCGACCGACATCCCGTTGCCGGAGCATCCGCGTCCGGACTTTGAACGCAGCGAGTGGCTAAACCTCAACGGGCGATGGCGCTTTGCCTTCGATGCGGCGGACGTCGGTGAGCGCTCGCGCTGGATGGAAGCCGACCTCCCCGGACGTCGCGAGATACTCGTGCCGTTCTCGTGGGGTGCCCCACTGTCGGGCGTTCCTGACAGCGCCGAGATCGGGTGGTACGCGCGCCCCATCGACATCCCGGCCGCGTGGAGCGGGCGACGCATCTTCGTGGTGTTCGGCGCCTCCGACTGGCGCACCTCGGCGTGGATCGACGGTGTGCCGATCGGCACGCATCAGGGTGGCTACACGCCATTCTCGTTCGAGGTGACCGGCGCCGCACGTGCCGCGGGGCCGCACCGATTGACCGTGCGCGTGGACGACGCGCCGCATGCGTTCAAGCTCGAGGGGAAGCAGGGGTACGGAAAGGCGCGCGGGATGTGGCAGACGGTGTACCTCGAGGCGCGTGGCAGCACTCCGCTGGAAGCGGTGCACTTCACACCGCGTGCTGATCTCGCCGGCGTCGGTGTCGATGTGCGACTGCGCGAGCCGGCGCCGCGCGACCTCACGGTGCGCCTCGCCTTCACCAATCGGGCGGGGCAGCCGGAGCAGTCGGTGCGCATCGCCAGAGGGCGCGCGGCGGCGCACCTGGAGGTGTCGCTGCCTAACGCCCGTCGGTGGTCGCTGGACGATCCGTTCCTGCACGAGGTGACGGCGACGGTGGCCGGTGACGGCGTGGTGGAAGATCGGGTCAGGAGCTACTTCGGTTTGCGCACCATCTCCGTGGTCAACCTGCCGGGGACCGACCATCCGTACGTGAGCATCAACGGCCAACCGGTGTACTTGCAGCTGGCGCTGGACCAGGCCTACCACCCCGACGGCTTCTACACTTTCCCCACCGACAGCGTCCTGCGCCACGAGATCCTGCTGGCGCGACAGATCGGGCTCAACGGGCTGCGCGAGCACATCAAGATCGAGACACCGCGCAAGCTGTATTGGGCCGATCGGCTGGGAGTGCTCATCATGGCCGACGTGCCCAACTGGTGGGGACCGCCGGACTCCGCGGCCTTCGCCGAGCACGAGACGGCGATGCGCGGCATGCTCGACCGCGACTACAATCATCCCTCCGTCTTCAGCTACGTGATGTTCAACGAGACGTGGTGGCTGCAGACCAAGGTCGACAATCGCGAGCGATACACGCCGGAGACGCAGCAGCAGGTGGTACGCGTGGTGCGCCTGGCCAAGTCGCTCGACCCAACGCGGCTGGTGGAGGACAACTCGATCTGCTGCGGTGCCGGCCATACCGAGACGGATCTCAACACCTGGCACGAATACCTGCCAGGGTGGCGATGGGCCGAGTACATGTCGCGGCTCGACGACAGCACCTTCACCGGCTCTCCCTTTCACTTCGAGCCCGGCTACAAGCAGGGGCGCCAGCCCATGTTCAACTCCGAGTTCGGCAACGTGTGGGGGTACACGGGGAGCACGGGCGATGTGGATTGGAGCTGGGACTACCGGCGCGCCATGGATGCCTTCCGGCGCCACCCGAAGCTGGCCGGCTGGCTGTATACCGAGCACCACGACGTGATCAACGAGTGGAACGGCTACTGGCGCTTCGATCGCACGTGGAAGGAGACGGGATTTGGTGCGTTGGTCCCCGGCATGTCGCTGCGGGACCTGCACGCGCCGTTGTACCTGGCGGTGGGCGATTCGCTGCTGAGCCGCGAGGTGAGCTCCGGTGCGCGCGTCGACGTGCCGCTCTACGCGTCGTTCCTGTCGGGCTCCACCGCATACGGCGATTCGCTGACGATTCGTGCCGAGCTGTCGGGCTGGAACAGCTTCGGCGAGCGGAAGACGTATGGCACGTACGTGCGACGCATCGCGTACCGGCCGTGGCTGACCGCCACGCTCGCCCCGCTGTCGATCACGACGCCGCCCGAGGCGAGCGTGTCGGTGCTGGCGGTGCGGCTGGAGGATGCGGCGGGGACCGTACTGCATCGCAACTTCACGACGTTCATCGTCTCGGGCGAGGCGCCGTCGAGCGGGGTGCTGGCCGACGGCCGGCGCGTGCGCGTGTCGCGCGTGGGTGCGACCGATGCGCGCGACGCCCAGTGGTCGCTCAAGCAGTGGCGTGTGTTAGGCGACCGGAAGCTCAACGGGACGGGGAGCGGCTACACCGAGTATCGCATCCCCTGGCCGGCAGGGCTTGCCGCGCG
>JAGNMU010000534.1 GCA_017991005.1 Gemmatimonadaceae bacterium
ATCAACGGCAAGGTGGTCGGGTCCTACCCCAAGGCGGACGTCGTCACGGCCGGCAAGCTCAAGTCCACGGACGGCCTGTACGGCATCCGCTTCGCGCACAACACCGATGGCATCGTCACGGATTTGACGATGACGAAGAACAAGTAGGGTGACTTCCGCTGGGCTGACCATTCGTTCGGCGGAGCACGTTCACGCAGCCCTCGACTGGGCCACGCTCGACACGGCGCTCACTGCGGCTTTCGCGGTGGGCGCCGCGTCGTTGGGGAAGGAGGCGTCGCCAGAAACGGTCCATGTGCCACCGCGTCATGTGCACGCACTGGGCGGGTCGGACACACTGCTGCTGATGCCCGCGTGGAATGCACAGGTGATCGGACTCAAGGTGGTCACGGTGCTGCCGAACGCCCCGACCCACGGCGCTCCCACCGTCGGCGCGAGTTATCTGTTGCTCGATCGCGTGTCAGGTGTTCCGCGCGCGATGTTGGATGGCGACGCCATCACCGTGCGGCGTACGGCGGCGGTCTCTGCGCTGGCCGCGCGGTATCTGGCGCGCGACGACGCGACGACCCTGCTCGTGATCGGAACGGGACATCTCGCGCCGTGGATGGTTCGTGCACATTGTGCGTTCCGTCCACGGTTGTCGGAGGTGTTGGTGTGGGGACGCGATGCCGTGCGCACGTCCACACTCGCCGAGACGTTGCACCGCGAAGGGTTGCCCGTTCGGGCAGCAACCGATCTCGAAGCCGCGGTTCGGACGGCCGATCTGGTGAGCTGCGCTACGACGGCAGAGACCCCGATCGTGCACGGCGCGTGGCTCACGCCTGGCACGCATCTCGACCTGGTCGGTGGGTTCACGCGTGCGATGCGCGAAGCAGATGACGCCGCGGTGTCGCGCAGTCGCATCGCGGTGGATACCTACACGGCGCTCGACGAAGCCGGCGATCTCATTGTGCCGCTGGAGCAGGGGCTCATCACACGCGAGCGGGTCGTGGCCGATCTGTCGGCGCTCGTTCGCGGAACGGTGACGGGTCGCACCAGCGCAAGCGACATCACGTTGTTCAAGTCGGTGGGGACGGCGCTCGCCGATCTTGCGGCCGCGACGGCGGTCGGATAGGCGCACACGAGCGCCCCCCCCGAACAGTCTTCGGCCAATTCCGCGATGACTCCACGCCGCCACGAGGGGTGGCGCTATCCGCAAACGGTGCGCCCGCGGTGTCGGGCGTCGCCGATGTAGATCACCGCACGTCGGGTCCGTCAGTCAATCGGCGTGTGTTTGTCGTGCCCCAGCACCGTTTCAGCGCGGTGAGAACGGAAAACGGGAAAGAACATCTGGTGGTACCATCGCTCAGGACCGTGCCGACGGTCGTCGTTGAGCCCGTAGGCCGGCGGATACTGTCGCGTGATGCGTGAGGTGCCGAAGAGCACATCCCAGAAGAAAAGCAGATTGCCGTAGTTGCCCATGTAGTGGCCGATGCCATCGTCTTGCGTGAGGGCATGGTGCGCGAAGTGCGTGGCCGGCGTAGAAATCGTGCGTTCGAGCACCCACGCGAGCGGTCGGAGCGGCCGCCACCGGTACAGCCACTGATCCCACCGCACTGCCGAGTGCGCGCCGATGATCACGGCAAGTTTTACGACGCTGTACCCCACGAACACCCAGCCGAAGCCGAGATACAGCAGCGCGCCGCTGAACCACAGTCCGGGCATGAGCGCGTAGTAAAATGCATTGTTACGATAGACCACGCGTACGCTCATGTACGCTGCCGAATGGTGCGCGCGATGCAGCGGCCACATCACGGAGGTGTGCGAGAGGCGATGCCACCAGTACTGGGTGAAGTCGTCGGCGACGAGAAGCACGAGGACCATCTGCCACCAGTGCCAGTGGGCCCAGCTATCGCGCATCGCGGGAAGCAGCCACGCACAGAGCGCCTTCGACGAGGCAAAGACCGCGCCGGAGATGATCGGGAACATGACACCGACGGCGACGTCGAGACGATTGTCTTCGGCCGAGGCGGCGTGCGGGAAGAACTGGCCCATCAGCAACTCCGCACCGGCGAAAAGCGCGAAGATGACCGTGACAGCGAGCAGCTGTGCGTTTTGCAGGTCGAGGGTCATGCGGCGTGGTCAAAGGGAGGACGCTCGAATATGAGGCCCCGTTCGTACGCTCGCAATCGAACCGTCGGCGCGCGACGCATGTTCTGGCCAACGCGTTTTGCCTGCGTCGGAGCTTCGTCCTTCGAACTATCCAGCAAAGGCATGCCACCCTCGATAAACCGTCGCGTTCGCGCACTCGCCCTTACCGACTGCGCGCTGCTCATCGCCGGACGCCTCGACGCGCAGGATGCACGCGGTTTCGCCGTGTTTGATTTAGGTCGACGTGTTCGGTTGAGCGATCCACGACTGTCGCACGATGGTCGTACGGTTGCACTTGTGGTTTCGAACGCCGACAAGATCAGGAATAGCTGGATCTAGCGGCTGTATCTGGTCGACGTGGCCCCTGATGCGCGTCGTGTCATGTCGCGCGGACGAGATCGCGTCGGCACGCCGCGGTGGTCGCCGACTTGATCGCATGTTCTATCGCATGCTGTGCATGCCGGACAGCACGTCGTCCGGGTGATCCGGTGCGGGCCATGGACTGGTATCGCAGATGGATTGACTGGATCGAAGCGCACGATGGGAAGCAGACGCCGTAAACGCAGGATGGCGTTCGACCGCCGATGCAAGGCGTTCAGCGCGGAAACGCCGGTCGGGCGTGGTGACGCTTGCGAGCTCTCGCTTAGGCGACACCCACCACCGTCATCAGCCCCCAGAACCGACCGGCCTTGGCGGATTCCACGCGTACCCGCGAAAACCCTGCGGACGCGACCAGCGCCCCCAACTCGGAGCACCGAAGGGTACGCACGTGCGCCGGATCGCCCACACGCAACAGTCGGTCGAGCCACCGCATCGCGCGGTAGTCGGCACACCAGTCGGTCAGCACGAGCGTCCCGCCGGGAACCAGAACGCGCCGCATCTCGCGCAAGACCCTCACGGCATCCCGCATGTAGTGGAGCGCACTCGTGGACACCACCACGTCCACGCACGCGTCGGCCACCGGAAGCGCGTCCCCCGAGCCCTGCACGAGCGAGGCTCGTCCGCCAAGTCGCATGGCGGCGCGCTGCAACATCTCGCGCGTGAGATCCACGCCGGTGCACTGCATGGCGGGTTGCATGGTGAGCGCG
>JAGNMU010000533.1 GCA_017991005.1 Gemmatimonadaceae bacterium
ATGCGGTGGCGGGTCTTCGCTATCTCGACCAGCCCGGCGTGGTGCGCGATCTGCTGTCGCTGGTCACCGTCGGCGCGATCTTTGGCACGCCGTTCATCACCCTGATGCCGGTGCTGGCCCGTGATCGCCTGCTGCTCGACGCCGGTGGGTACGGAGTCATGCTGGCCGCGCTCGGGGTCGGTGGACTTACCGGCGCACTCATGATCGCGGGACCCGCATCACACTGGCCTCGCGGTCGTGTGCTGCGTGTGACGGGCATCAGCTTTCCGTTGCTGGTGATCGTGCTGGCCTTCACGACGGAGGCGCGTATTGCTGAAGCACTGTTGTTCGTGATCGGCGTGGTGATGATCATGTTCAACGCCCTCACCAATGGCATCCTGCAACTGCGGGTCCCCGAGGAATTTCGCGGACGATTGATGGCGTTTTATTCGCTGGTGTTCATTGGGCTATCGCAAGTGATCGGATCGTTTGCGACCGGCGCGGTGGCGAAGGCCGTGGGTGTCGAGTGGGCCGTGGCGGGATCAGCACTGGTTACGCTGCTGTTCGCGGGGTACACGTTCAGGCGGTCGAAGGAGTTGGCGACGGTGTGATGGCCTTCGTCCACGCGTTCAAGTCTGGCTTCTTCAGTTTCTAAGACATCTGCCTTCTTCAGTTGTCTTGGCCCGCACTCGCAGAAACGAGACGTGAGAGGTCGCATGGACCGTCTCACGTCTCGTCTCTGGCTACATCTGGCCAAGATAACCGATGAAGTCAGACATCTTAGAAACGAAAGATGTCAGACTTTGGCGGACTACCCGAAATACTCCTGCTGACCGCCCTTCCGTCTGGGCTCGCGCTCGGCGCGTCCGTACTTGCCCTGATCATTGCGCGAGATCTTCCTGCGCGCGACCAACGCTTCCAACACCAGTTCGCACGCCACCACGATCATCGCATCATCATTGCGCGCGGCGAGTCCGAGTGCGGTCACCATGCCGACCAGCCCCGGCACCGTGTCAAAGCCCTGCTTGACGAGTTTGAGCGGAACATCATCGGCCACCTGCAGTGCGCCGCCGCCGTCAAACCAGATCACGATCTCATCGGTGTCGAGATCGCCCACGCGTTCGCGTAGCGTGACATCGCAGGCGCGACGGATGAGTTCGCGCGCGATCGTGGCGCCGCCCACGAGTTCGCCTTCGTACTCCAGTTCGATCTTGCCGGTGATGGCGGGCAGTGCGCTGTAGACATCGACAATGCGCGGCACGGCCTCGGTGTCGCCTGCGATGAGTGCCCGCTGTTCGGCGTTGGAGACGACGTTTTCGATGGCGGTGATGGGCATGCGCTGAGACACGCCGGAGCGCCGGTCGATGCGTTTGTCGTTTCGCGCTTCGAAGGCGACCCGTTCCACCACTTCCTCGATGAGGTCAGGCATCCGAATCGACACGCCACCATCGCGCTGGACCCACGCCTCCTGCCGTGTGATGGAGACACCCAGTTCAACCGTTTCCGGATAGTGCGTGATGATCTCACTGCCGATGCGATCCTTGAGCGGCGTGATGATCTTGCCGCGCGCGGTGTAATCCTCGGGATTGGCCGTGAAGCAGAGCAGGACATCGAGCGACAACCGGACGGGATATCCTTTGATCTGGACATCGCCTTCCTGCATGATGTTGAAGAGACCGACTTGCACCTTGCCGGCAAGATCGGGCAGTTCATTGAGCGCGAAGATGCCGCGGTTGGCGCGCGGCAACATGCCGTAGTGCATGGTGAGTTCGTCGCCCAGAATATGTCCGCCGCGTGCCGCCTTGATTGGGTCCACATCGCCGATGATATCGGCGATCGTGGCGTCGGGCGTCGCGAGCTTTTCGACGTAACGGGCGTCGCGCGTCACCCAGGCAATCGGTGTGTCATCACCATGTTCGGCGATGAGCTGCCGGGCGTACTTGGATATCGGTGCAAACGGGTCGTCGTTGACTTCACTGCCGAGCACGACCGGCATCGTCTCGTCGAGCAGCGTCACCAGCGCGCGCAGAATGCGCGACTTGGCCTGACCACGCAGGCCGAGCAGGATGAAGTTGTGCTTGGCGAGAATCGCGTTGGCGATCTGCGGCATGACCGTCTCTTCATAACCGAGCACGCCCTTGAACAGCGGACCGCCTTCGCGGAGGCGGCGGATGAGGTTGCGACGGAGTTCGTCCTTGACGCTGGCGGGACGCGTGGTGGCATAGGCTGAGCGGCGAAGCGCGCCCAGCGTTTCTGGAAGACGGGACACAAGTCCTCGACGTGCGGATGAGAGTCGCGATGAGAGTCGCGGTGTAGGGTATCAGTACCGCAGGCCTCGGGAGGGTTCCAACTTTGACGCCAAATCCGCGCTCAGGCGCCGAAATGCCCGGCTGGCGATCCAGTTCCGCCGGCCGAAACCGATTGCTGGGTGAGTGAACTGCTTACGCTGTCGTCGTTTGAGGACATTGGGGCCCTCCGCAAAACGCTTGACAGTACGAGCTGAACCGGTACATTCGACATGCTATATCCCCGTCGGCTTTCTGCCGGGGGGGCCGTGCGCTTTGTCTGAGGCACGGCGCATCCTACGCCATTTCTCGGAGTTTGTCTCATGAAGCGCATCGCTCTGTTCGCTGCCGCTGCAATCGTGCTCGCCGCCTGTGCCGCCAAGGAAGAGGCCCCGAAGGCTGATACCGCCGCGATGGCTCCTGCCGCCGCTGCCCCGGCCATGGCGCCGGACACGACGGTGAAGCCGGACTCGGCCGCCATGGCCGCCCCGGACACGACCAAGCACTAAGCTTGATCAACTCGCCCGGGTCACCGACCCGGACGTAAAGCGGGGCGCGTTCCTTTCGGAACGCGCCCCGCTTTTTTTCACCGCGTTTGGCTGGGGCCCGCTGGCGTCCGACCGGCTCCGGCCCCGGTGCGCGTCTACTCGCTGGGAAAGGGCAGTGCGAGCACGCGAGCCTCGATCGGATCCGTGTCGCCGACCACGGACACGGTATCACCTGGGGCGACCTCGCGACGGATCATTGCCATGGCGATCGGACCCAGTCGTGGCGAAATGACCGAACTCCGCACGTCACCCACCGCCTTGCCGCTCCCGTCGAACACTTCGGCCCCCTGCGGCATCGGCGCGGTCGCCATCAGCCCACGCAGATGCCGATTGACGTGCCCGCGAAAATGCACGCGGGCGACGGTTTCCTGGCCGGTGTAGCAGCCCTTGTTGAACGAGATCG